>CBQVAZ010000478.1:0-3519 GCA_967720205.1 uncultured Gemmatimonadaceae bacterium
GAACTCGCTGTCATCACACGGCCGGGCGCAGCGTCTCGGCGGCCAGAGACAACCGGAATCGCGCAGGTTTTAGGCAACTATCGCGAGCTGCGTCATCTCGAAGCCCCGGCGACGCTCGACGGTGGCGACGTCCTGCGCGTCGGTCGCGTGTTATACGTGGGACGCTCGACGCGCACGAACACCGACGCCATCGCTCATCTGCAATCCATCGTAGAGCCGTGGGACTATCGCGTCATCCCCGTCGATGTTACCGGCTGCCTGCATCTCAAGAGCGCGGTGACTGCCGTTGGCGACAACCGCTTGCTCATCAATCGTGCATGGACGAAGGCCAGCGCGTTCGAGGGCAGCGAGCTGATTGATGTCGCCGCCGATGAACCATTCGGTGCCAACGCGCTGCTCGTTAGGGACAGCGTCATTTATCCGTCGCATCTTCCGCGCACTGCGGAGCGGCTCGAGCACGCGGGGATCGACGTGATCCGAACCGCGTGCAGCGAAATCGCAAAAGCTGAGGGCGCGGTGACCTGCTGTAGCCTCGTCTTCGAATCGTGAGCGATCCCGCGCGGCGCGGCCTTGGTCTCTGGACCTGCATCGCACTTGTTGTCGGTAACACCATCGGCTCGGGCGTTTTTTTACTCCCAGCATCGCTCGCGCGGTTCGGTGCCATCAGCATCCTCGGATGGTTGTTCAGCGCGAGCGGCGCTGTGTGTTTGGCGCTGATCTTCGCGCAGCTCGCGACACGACTTCCGAAGATCGGCGGACCGTACGCGTTCGCGCGCGCGGGCTTCGGGGATTTCGGCGGATTCTGGGTGGCATGGTCGTACTGGATCGCCATCGTCACAGCAGATGCGGCGCTGGCGGTGGCGGGTGTCAGTTACCTAACGGTATTCTGGCCCGCGCTGAACACATCGCCGATCCTCGGCGGCGTCGCTGCGATCGGCGTGCTTTGGTTGCTCACGCTCGTGAACATGCGAGGCGTGCACACCGCCGGGCGGCTTCAGCTCGTGGCGACGATCCTAAAGGTGGTGCCGCTCCTGGCGATCGGGATCTTCGGCTTTCTGGCCTTCAAGACAGCGCACTTCACACCTTTCAATCGTTCGGGCACTTCGCCGCTCGCGGCGATCTCCGCGACCGTAACGCTGACGCTGTGGGCATTCACCGGGCTCGAATCCGGAACCGTCCCCGCTGCAGACGTTCACGAACCGCAGCGGACAATTCCGCGCGCCACTGTAATCGGCACGCTGATCACCGCCGCCATCTATATAGTGTGCACAGTCTCTGTCATGGGCATGATCGCGCCTAACGAGCTAGCGACATCCACGGCGCCGTTCGCCGATGCAGCACGCAAGATCTGGGGGCCGTGGGGCTACGCGCTCGTCGGCGCAGGCGCGGCTATCTCCTGTTTCGGTGCACTGAATGGCTGGCTGCTCTTGTCAGGACAGCTGCCGCGCGCCGCCGCGCTCGACGGGCTGCTGCCGGCGCGGCTGGCAAAGGTCGACGCGCGCGGAACGCCAGTGTTCAGTCTCGTGCTGTCGAGTTGTCTGACGACGATACTCGTTATGATGAACTACACGCGCGGGCTGGTGCAGGCCTTCACGTTCATGATTCTGCTCGCGACGCTGGCTACGCTCTTGCCCTACGTGTTCTCGAGCATGACGGCCGTGCTGCTCACGTTGCGTGACGGTTCGGGAACGCGGCGCGCGGCGCTGCGGTTGATCGTCGCCGTCGTCGGCTTCGCGTTCTCGTTATGGGCGATCGCGGGGGCCGGCAGCGACGTGGTGTACTGGGGGTTCCTATTGCTGATTGCTGGCTTGCCCGTGTACATCCTCATGCGGCGCAAATACCCATGACTGAATGGGTTTGCCACAGGCATCTATGATATGCGGCACGGCATCAGGGCCGGCATCCTGGAGGATCCGGCGCAATGGATGCGGCTCCGGGCTGTTATCATGAGCATAGCGCGCACTTTCACCGCGGCACCACCGGAGTCCTTACTTAATGCCTCGCAAGCCGAACTACGATTTCGAGAAGCGTCGCAAGGAACAGGATAGGAAAGCAAAGAAGGAGGCCAAGCGCGACGAGCGGCAGCAGCGCCGTGACGAGCGGCGCGGCGAAGACACGGCAGTCCCGGAGTCGACACCTGACGCGGGGCCGCCGCGGTGAGACGTGGAGTATCCGTGCTGCGTCTCAAGGAGAGAACAGCGGCGGCGGCGGCGAAGACAAGTCGGTTTGTGCTTTGGGGATTATGCACGGCTCTACTCGGCGCGTGCTCCGGAAACGACGGCGTAGCGCCGCAACCGAGTTTCCTCAGCGTAGCCAGCCGAGTCGATCTCGCTGGCAGCGACAACCTCGATTGGGCTGATCTCGGTCCGCCAAGCGGCAGCCACCCGCAGCCGATCACCATTCGGTCTACTAACGGCCTGTCCGTCGTCCTAACGAACAGCGTTCTCCCGCCAGGCACTTCGCCGACGCCATTCAATCGGGCCAAACAGAATTTTTTCGGTGGCTGGCGGGGTAATTTCGCCTTCGGTGATGAGCTGATTTACACCGGCGGCCCGCAAGTCATTACAATCGATTTCCCGAGACCGATCGTCGCGGCCGGTATGCAGGTTCAGCCGGGCAGTCTCATTATCGCATTCACCATTCGAATTGAGGCCTTGAATGATCAAGGCGCCGCGTTGGGGTTTTTCGATGTGTCGGGCGTGTCAACGAACGCCGAGGATAACAGCGCGCCTTTTGTCGGCATCCGAGCTGAGGGCGGAGCTTCTTTCGACAAGGTCCGGATTACGAACCTGACCATGATGTCGTTTCCCGGCATAGCCATCAATCAGGTCGACTTCACGCCGGCCACGCGATAGCGCGCGACGACTATACGGCCAGGTTGCTGCGCGCGTTAGGCGATCCACCAATGGTACTGCCGACGCATTGGGATCGCTTCAACCTGACATACGACGTCTCTCAGGAGCCGGCCATCAAGCGGCTGCAGACGTTCATCGCCGAGGTAAAGGCAGCATCACCGAAGACCAAGGTCGTTGTGCCGAAGTACTTCGAGCCGGTGATCGTCCCGTGATAGCGTGAGGTCACCTCGAGGGTTCGCTGCATCAGTCGTCCTCTTGCTCGCTCTGCCCGTCACCCTCCTCTATCAGGTGCTCGGCGGCCCGCGCCCCGAAGCGGTGATTCATGCGGCGCTCGCGTTAGGCGCTCTCCTTGTGGCACTCGCCACGGTGGACTTCCGGACGCCGAGGTAGATCACGCTGCTAGGAGCGATTTCGGCTGCTGCACTGGCCCTCATTTTTGTCATGCAGGGTCTGAGCGAGCTGATACAAAACCAGCGACTCACTGGCATTGTCTACCGAGTCTTGGGCCAACGCATCGAAGGATGGCTGGTCGATCTTTTCCTCCTCTGGTGCGTCGGCGTCTGGCTGACAGATAGTCGCGGCCGGACGAAGGCGTTTGGAGCTGTTGTGCTCGGAGTTGCGGTTGGAGTCGAGATCTACGCGAATTGGTTGGCGTTTCGTGGCA
>CBQVAZ010000479.1:0-3514 GCA_967720205.1 uncultured Gemmatimonadaceae bacterium
GGCACATCGAACAGCCATCCGCAAAGCACGATGACAGCCACGCCAAGGGTCGCCCCGGCAAATACTCGTGGAACGAAGAGGAGCCGGCGCGGAGCCGCTTGTGTCGGGTGAACCGAGATCGCCGGGAGCGGAAGCGGCGCGGTGGAGTGCCTTGGATGTGAGTCCATTTCGTCGAACTAAAGACTGGTTTTAAGTGATTGCCGTCACGCGACTTACGCTGTCATAGGGACGGCCGTCATCGTTACCTGTGAGTGCGCTCAGGCACCGCTGCAATGACGACGTGGTCGCAGGGCGTTACGACACTGCTATCGCGATCCAACACCTGCCGCGACTATACCGCATGCTCATCGCTATCCCGCAGGCAAACGGCGCTCGCCTTCTTGATCTCGAATACCTCGGACAAAGCGAGTATCTGGCGGCGCTTCTACTGGAAACCACCGACGGCTTGGCTGTAATCGATCCGGGACCAACGACGACGCTGGAAACGTTGATGGCAGCGGTGCGCGAAGTAGCTGGGCGCGAAGAAGCGCTACGGCACGTGCTGATGACGCACATTCATCTCGACCACGGTGGCTGCGCTGGCGTCATCGCCGAGCGACTTCCACACGTGACTGTGTACGTGCACGAACGCGGGGCGCCGCACGTGGTCGATCCGTCGCGCTTGTTGGCGAGTGCGACACGCCTCTACGGCGATCGCATGCAAGAGCTGTGGGGCGAGGTGCGACCCTGCCCCGCCGATCGGCTTCGCATCTTGAAAGACAGCGATCGTTTAACGCTTGGAGATCGCATCGTCGATGTCGCGTACACCCCTGGGCACGCGATCCACCACGTCTCCTACCTCGACAGAGCTACCGGGCTGGCGTACGTAGGCGACGCGGCGGGTGAACGATTCCACAGCGGCACGCCTGTCATCCCGACGACACCGCCGCCGGATATCGATCTCGAATCATGGGCCACGAGCATCGAGCGTCTGCGCGAGTGGAAGCCGAGCGCGCTCGTGCTATCACACTTTGGCGCATTCAGCGACGCTTTGGCTCACCTTGCAGAGCACGACGATGCCCTGCGCGCGTGGGCCGACCTCGTGCGTAACTCACTCGATGAGGACGGCAGCGATGATGAGCGCGCCAATCGCTTCGCCACGGAGCAGCTCGAGGCCATTCGACGCGCGTCAACGGCTGAGGGCGCCTCACGGGTCCATTTTTCGCAGATTCGCGATTGTTGGTTTGGGCTTGCTCGGTACTGGCGGCGGCGGGGAGCGAGTCTTCCTCGTTAGGCTCGGTCAAAGGACGAGGTCGTCTCTCGCGCTCCGCCGGAATCGGCGGGCCGCGTAACCCTGGCTTCAACCTCAACCTTTGTGGGTGTCAGATGCTCAGCGCCATTATCGCAGGTCTTGTCGTCGGCGTGCTCGCCAAGCTCGTGATGCCAGGGAGAGATCCTGGCGGAATCATCATAACGATTCTGCTTGGTATCGCCGGCGCCATCGTGGGAACGTTCATCGGCCGGGCAATCGGCTTCTACGGCACGAACCAGGGAGCAGGCATCATCATGTCGATCCTCGGCGCGATGGTCTTGCTCTGGATCTATCGCATGGTACAGCGCCGCCGAGTGGTGTAGCTCGTTTAAAACGCTTCGATCAGCGCGCGTCCATCGCGCCCATCTTGAATAGGGGCGCGATGTGGCGCTGATTGAGGCGCTCGCGCATCTCCTCAGGCGGGAGCGGACGTGAGAAGAGGTAACCCTGCGCGTACTCGCAACCGAGATCGCGCAGAACTTCGACTTGCGTCTCGGATGTTACGCCTTCCGCCACGGCGTCGACGCCGACAGCGCGCACGAGTCCCAGAATCGCGCGCACGACTTCGCGTGACAGATTCTCGCTGTCGATCGCGCTCGTGAACGCGCGGTCGATCTTGATCGCGTCCAGTGGGATGCGATGCAGGTAGCTCAACGACGAGTAGCCGGTGCCGAAATCGTCCAGGTGAATCGCGACGCCTAACGCACGCAGGTCGTGGATGATGTTCACCGCGGGATGCGACTGCGAGATGATGGCGCTCTCAGTGATCTCCAGGTGCAGCGACGAGGCAGCCAAGTCGGTTTCCTTGAGGATGGCTGCCACCATGCGCACGAGATCCAGCTGCCCGAACTGCTTGACTGACAGATTCGCTGACAGACCGAGCGGCTCTTCCCAACCGAGCTCGTTCTGCCATTGGCGCACCTGGCTGCACGCCTTGTGCAGCGCCCAGCGACCCATTGGAATGATGAGTCCTGTCTCTTCGGCGATCGGGATGAAGTCCGCCGGAGAAACGACGCCGCGCTCTGGGTGACGCCAGCGAATGAGCGCTTCGACCATTTCGATGCGACCCGTCGCCAGCGAAACGATCGGCTGGTAGTACAACATGAATTGCTCGGTATCGACGGCTCGCCGCAGCTCGTTCTCGATTTGCAGCCGCGCGAGCGCTTCCGCGTGCATGGCGCGATCGAACATCTCGAAGCGATTGCGTCCCGCATTCTTGGCGCGATACATCGCCATGTCGGCGCTGCGAAGGAGATACTCGGGCCGCTCGTTGGCGGAGGAACTGAGCGCGACGCCGATGCTCGCCGTGACGCGATGGTCGAAGCCGCCGATGTTGAACGGCGCGCTCAACGCCTCCTGCACGCGCTCGGCCACTATCGCTGTATCGCGCGCGTCTGCCACGCGCTCCAGGAGAATGGCGAACTCGTCACCGCCTAACCGTGCGACGATGTCGCCTCCGCGGACGCACTCTTCCAGGCGACGGGCGACGGCCATGATCACCTCGTCGCCGACGTGGTGGCCCATCGAGTCGTTGATCAGCTTGAAGTCGTCCAGGTCCAGGAAGACGACGGCGAAGAGCGAGTCGCCCATGCGCCGCGAGCGATCGGTGGCGTCGGCCAAGCGGCGCATGAAGTACGCGCGGTTAGGCAGACCGGTGAGGCCATCGTGCAGCGAGTCGTGTCGCAGCTGCCGTTCGCGGATCTCGCGCTCGGCGAGCAGGTGCCGTAATCCGAGCTCTGTCGTGGCCATCGCCGCGAATTCCTGCAACAACGAGCGATCGCTATCGCTCCACGGACCAGGCTTGTCGCGAAATGCGCAGAGTACCGCATGCGGCATGCTGTCGGTGCCGCCTAACGCGCACGCGGCGAAGCTCGCGAGTCCCAGTTCCGCGGCCGCGAGCTGCACGTCTTCAGAAGCATTGGCGCAGTCGGGGATCGCGAGATAGCCGCCTTCTTCGACGACGCGACGCGTGATGCCGAAGCGGACCAATGCTCCTGGATCGTGGGCGAACCACGGCTTGTCCACCGGACCGGCGCCGAACGCTCGGCGATCGCCGCCCAACATCGCGATGAGTGCGGAAGACGCCGGCAGCGTCTCCGCTGTGAGCCTGGCGAGGCGCTCCATGGACGCCGCCAGCGTACCACTCAAGAGACTTCGCGGGGACGCGCTATACCCGTCCAGCATAAGGACGTGCTCTGGTGTAACGGGCCTTCGCGTGCGGGG
>CBQVAZ010000480.1:0-3502 GCA_967720205.1 uncultured Gemmatimonadaceae bacterium
TAAGAATACTCGTAAATCGGGCAGGTCGCTGCAATTGGAGCGACAGCGCGGACGGACGCGGAGAAACCCACGGACCAACGAGGACAGGTGCCTCAAGAACGAACGCGCTAAGTCCGCGTTCGTCTTGCGTTGTCCGTGTGCTCCGCGCTTTCGCTTTTCACGTTGCCCGAAGCCTAACGCGAATTTTCACCCCATAACGCGAAAGCGACTGACCTGCCTAACGTGACATCACTCTTGCGAGTGTCATCACCAGTCAACGCGCACAGAGGCGCATGAGCATGACGGCAGGTCAGCCGCCAAAACCACAATACGTTTTTTTCTTGATTGCGCAAGAGGGAATTTTTTTTCTCGTTCAGTTCGTCACGAACAAAAAATATTTGCCGCGGATCAACGCGGATTCACGCTGAAAAAGAAAACGTGTCATCTGTTCTTTCCGCGTAAATCAGCGGCAAAAACCTTTCGCGTTCTATCGTGAGTCCGGTGGATGCCAAGGTTGACGGACCTGCGGCACTGCTTCCATCAACAACGCGAGCGCGCGTCGCAACGCGGCCTCGCCCGCATCGGATCCCTTATAGTGTCCGATCCGCACAACTGTCATGTCGTGTGTCGGGATGATGATGCTACTCTGTCCACCTGCGCCCGCCATGTAGTACGCGTCTTCCGGAATCGGAAATGTTTTCGTGCGATTGAGCCAGAACATTCCACCGTACACGGGTTCCGACCACGCCGGCGCCGGAGTTCGCACAAAATCGATGAAGCTGCTCGACAGAATGCGCTGACCGTTCCAAACGCCGCCGTTGAGATAAAGCAGTGCGAGCCGAGTCCACTCGCGACCGGTGCCGAGCTCATAGCCCTGCAGCAGGAAATTGCCGTACGGATCCGTCTCGAGCGTGAAATTCCGGATTCCGAGTTTGTCGAAGAGGTGGCGTTGCGGATACGTGAGGTAGTCCTCACCGCGGCGCTGCGCCGCCTTCTTGATCAGGTGATTCAGCGTGAGCGGGTCGCTGTTGCGATAGCGACCGACCGTATTTGGCGGCCACTGCGCCGGCCGGGTGATGGCCCAGCGGTGTGAGTCGGCGGCCCCGGTGTAGACGTACAGGTGATCGGGATAGCCGTGCGAGCGCTCGAAATCCGGATCCTGCGGCGCGACGAAGCGCAATCCGCTCGACATCCGCAGCAGATCGGCGATCCGGATGCTGCGACGAACATCGTTAGGCTTCTGCCATTCGTCGACCGGCGCGGGCGCCCACAGATCATACACGCCTTCCTGTATGAGCTGCCCGATCAAAGTTGCCGTGAGACTCTTTCCCATCGACCAGCTCGGCAATCGCGTGGTCGCCGTAATCCCGGGACCGTAACGCTCGGCGATGATGCGCCCCTTGTACGTCACGACGAACGCAGCCGTGAGCCCGGCTGGATCGAACGCGGCCTGCACGGCCTGATCGACTTTGGCTTTATTGGCTTCTCCCGGGAGCGACGCGTTAGGCGTACGGTCTCCCATCGGCCAATCCAGCGTCGCCGGATCTGCCAGCGCCGAGCGAACCTTCACCGGTGTGAAGAAGACGGAGTCGCGTCCTCGCGGGAGCGCGATGCAACCCTGGTCGCCGAACTGCCGTGCCGTGCGCTTCACGCCGTTAGGCAGCGTGACTGTGACGGAACGCCGCGTGCGATCCACCACCGTGTCGCGAGCCTGCCGCCGTTCTTCGGCTGTCACGACGAAGTAGCCGTCCTCGTCGGCCGACGTCTTGAGGTCGCGGCCGGTGATGAACACGGCATCGCAGAGAACCTTGGCAAAGCCCGCAAGCGAGTGCTCGAGACCATCGCCTGGTGGCGGCTCCCACTTGGTCGGCAGTTCGGCGGGCGTGGCGCGTGACTGACTTGCCGCGACCGATGAAACGATCGACAGCGCCACTACGAGCGACGCGGGGAGGTGAGCGCGCATGACCTTCGCCTCGTTGAGAGCCGCATCTAATAGATGCGGCGCAGGGCGCGGTCGCTACGCCGCTCGGGAGCCTCGCTGCCGATCCTGGTTCTCGACGGGGCTGCGCTGTTCGAGCTGGTGCGACTTTCGCCGCCGTGGCTTGAGGATCAACAGACCCAAGCCTTCGATGAACAGATAGATGCCGCTGCCCCCAAAGATCAGCGTCATGACGACCATGTCGGGGCCGGCACGCCAGAACGCGAAACCGGTACCTAACGCGGCTGCCGCAACGGTGAGCACGACGATGGCCAGCCCTCGCCGGACCGCGGTGCTTGCAGACATGTGACCCTCCGGACGGATCGGTGACTCCGTTTGAGTGACGATCCGTTCCACGCCCTCGGCACTGGCCGGGACCGCTTGGCACCTTGTGCTCCGGTCCGGTTAATGCGTAGCTAGGTTTGCGAGGGAGGACCTCGTGGTGGCGCTACCCGAGCCTATGGCTGACACTACCGAACGCATGCGTCGCTTTCGGCGGCTCACGCTGCCGACGCCCGTATTCGCCCCTACGTCGGAGACGGAGGTTCCCGAGCTGGGACCCGCGGGGGAACGTGCGCCAATCAGCGCTACAACTGCGGCACTCGTCACACTCGCATCTCTCGCAATTTGCGTTGCCCTGTATGTCGGTCGCGGCCTGCTCATGCCGATCGCGATTTCTCTCATGCTCGGCTTTCTCTTCCGTCCGCCGGTTCGCTGGCTGCGTAGGCGCGGTCTGAAGGAGTCGATTGGCGCAGCGATTGTCGTGCTCGGCGCCGTGCTCATCGTCGTTGGGATCGCGCGCATTCTCGCCGCGCCGGCGAGCAGCTGGCTCGAGCGCGCTCCGGCCGCGATCGAGAGTGTTTCGCGCAAACTGCGGAGCACCGGCGGACCGGTTGCGCAGTTCGAGGAGACGGCGGCCAAGGTCGAGCAGATTGCGACGGGAGGACAACCGCCTCCGCGCCAAGCGGTGACGCCAGTGCCGCAACGGACGCCGATCTTGCGCCGCATGTTCGGAAACCTCACCGACTTCGTTGGTGGGACGTTCAGCGTGATTTTTCTCACGTACTTCCTGCTCGCGTCCGGCGACCTGTTCATGCGCAAGATGAGCGACATGATGCCGCGTGGTCGCGCACGGATGCCGCGCGAGATCTCTCTGGAGATCGAGACGTCTGTGTCGCGCTATCTGCGCACGGTGACGTGGATCAATATCGGACTTGGGTTGGCGACGTGGGGTGTGCTCGCGGCGTTGAGGATGCCTAACGCGGGCCTTTTCGGTCTCATCGCCGGCGTGCTGAACATTGTGCCGTACCTGGGCGCCGTAGCGACGGCAGGGATCATTGGGCTCGCCGCGGTGGCGTCATTCGAATCGCTCGGTCACGCGCTGTTGATGCCCGGCGCGTTTCTCCTGCTCAACATGGTCGAAGCCAACGTGGTGACTCCGGTCTTGCTGGGTCGCGAGTTTCCACTCAACGCAGTCGCGGTCTTCGTTGGCCTCTTGTTCTGGGGATTCGTGTGGGGCGTCCCCGGGGCGATTCTCGCCGTGCC
>CBQVAZ010000481.1:0-3481 GCA_967720205.1 uncultured Gemmatimonadaceae bacterium
CGAGCAGCCGCGGCGGCTTGGTAGGCCTCCTGCAAAATCGCCGCGATCTCCGGTCGAGTGAATTCGGCCGGCGGCATCTCACCGTTCGTCAGCATCTCGCGAACCTTGGTCCCGGACAGCGTGACATGGTGTTCCTTGCCGTGAGGACACGTGCGCGGCGACGCCAAATTGCCGCAAGTCGTGCAATAAAACGAGTGCTCGAACTTGAGTGGCGTGATTCCCAGTTCGTGCGCCGGTAAACTGTCGATCAGGATCTGGGCGTCGTACGACCCATAGTAATTGCCGACGCCGGCGTGATCGCGGCCGACGATGAAGTGCGTGCAGCCATAATTCTTGCGCGCAATCGCGTGCCAAACCGCCTCGCGCGGCCCCGCATAGCGCATCGCTGCAGGGAAAACCCCGAGCACGACACGATTCGCCGGATAGTACTTGGCGAGGATCGCCTCATACGTGCGCATCCGCACGTCGGCCGGGACGTCGTCCGACTTGGTTGCGCCGACGAGCGGATGCAGCAACAGGCCGTCGACGTTCTCCAAAGCCACTTTTTGCAGATATTCGTGCGCCCGGTGCACCGGGTTGCGCGTCTGGAATCCCACGACGGTTTTCCAGCCCAGCTCGTCGAACTTCTTGCGCGTCTCGAGCGGTGTTAGGCGGTACTGCTGGAACTCGGTGTAGTCTGGGCGTGAGATAATCCATACCGGTCCAGCCACGTACACATCGCCCTGAGTCATCACACGCTGCACGCCGGGGTGGGCTGTTTCGGTCGTGCCGTAGCAGTGCTTCGCTTCGCGAGCCTTATCCGGCTGATAAATCTCCGTCACCTGCATAACGCTGAGGATCTTTCCTTCGCGATCTGTGAGCGCGATCTCCTGGCCCTCGTTGAGGGTCTTTGCGCGATCCATCGACGTGCACAGATTCACCGGCATCGCCCATATGGTGCCGTCGGACAAACGCATGCTCTCGACGACGCAGTCGTAATCGAGCTTGCGCATGAAGCCCGTGAGCGGGGAAAGCGCCCCAACGCCAATCATCTCGAGATCGCTCATCTCACGTTCATCGAGGCCGAACTTCGGGAGCGCCTTGGCGCGCTCCAGCGCCTCGTTGCGAGCGTCGCCTTCCAGCTCGCGGTTCACGAGGGTGCCGCCGTGCGGAGTAATGGGCCCGGGCGCACGCCGTGCGGCGGCTGTCTCCCGCGCCGCGACGGCCCTGCGCTCTGAGACAGAGACGTTAGGCGTCGCCGCTTCACGCGCGATGTAGCCGCGCTCCTCCAGCATGTGGATGACGCGATCGGCACTCTCCTCGACGGACTCCTTGTCCGTGTCGAGCAGCAGCTCGGGATTGCTCGGCTCTTCGTACGGGTCGTTGACGCCAGTGAAGTTCTGGATCTCTCCAGCCAGCGCCTTCTTGTACATCCCCTTCACGTCACGCTCGATCAGCACGTTCATCGGCGTGCGCACATAGACCTCGAGGAAATCGCCGATCTCGGCCCGCGCATTGTCCCGCATGCGCTTGTAGGGCGAGATGAACGCGGTCAGTACCACAACGGCGTTCTGAGTGAGCATCTTCGCCACGAAGGTCACTCGCTCAATGTTCTTGTCGCGGTCCTCCTTTGAGAAACCGAGGTCTCGGCATAGACTTTGGCGAACAACGTCGCCGTCGAGGCGTTCCGTCAGGATGTGGCGCTCTTGCAGCAAGTCGTGAACACGCTTCGCGATAGTTGTTTTGCCAGAACCGGAGAGCCCGGTAAACCAAACTGTGACACCCTTTTGCATTTACGAATCCGATTTGTGAGTGGAGCGGTTAAATGACCTTCCAGCGGTCGTGACGGTGCGTCAAGATCGGTCGAAATTGCCCCGTCGCGGTCGCGCCGAGTAACGCGAGCGGCGCGCCAAATGGGGTCAGACCCCTTTTGATTCGACGCGCGAGTTGCGAATCTGTAGACCGCGCGTCGCCTCGGCTGACGCGGCACAAGTATAGCACAGACCCCGGGCACTCTTGTGGCGCAGTAGCGCCCAAAGCGCACAACGAACTAAGGAGCGGTATCAGCTGTGTACATCGGACCTGATTCACTAATGCCCGTGGCGTCGTTCTTCGCGGCCGTCGCGGGTGTGATCCTCATGTTCTGGCGCCGCCTGGTAGGCGCCGTGCGCATGCTCTTCCAGCGTTTCACGACAAAGAAGAACTAAAGCGCTTCCAGCACGCCGATGCCGGCGCCGCGAAAGGTCGTCGTCATCGGGCTAGATGGACTCGAGCCAAAGATCGTCGATAGCATGTTGGAGGCGGGCGAGCTTCCCCATCTCGCCCGCCTTCGCATTGCCGGAGGGTACAGTCGCGTCGCGACGACCTGGCCGGCGCAAACTCCCGTTGCGTGGTCCACGTTCGCGACCGGAGTGAATCCAGGAGGTCACGGTATCTACGACTTCCTGCGACGAGACCCAAGGACGTATTCCCCTGACCTGGGTCTCAATCGCTATGAACAGAAGAGCGCCTTCCTGCCGCCCAAGGTCATCAACCTTCGCCGCGGGACGACGATCTGGGAGGTTCTGAGCGGCGCTGGCGTTCCATCGGCCGTCGTTAGGTGCCCGTGCACATACCCGCCTGACACGATGAAGGGGAGGCTCCTCGCAGGCATGGGTGTCCCGGATATCCGCGGAGGGCTGGGCACGGCGACATTCTACACGACGGCATCGAGCGTTACGCCTCGCGAGAGCGAGCAGGTCGTCGCGTTAGGACGGGGTGACGAGATAGCCAGTCACCTGATCGGCCCGCGGAACCCGAAGGCGAAGGACGACATGCGGGCGCCCGTGACTTTCGAAGCGGACCGTGCGGCTCGCACAGTGACGCTGCGAAGCGACGGGCGCCCCAACGTTCTCGTCCTCAAAGAAGGCGTTTGGAGCGAATGGCTGTCGGTCAAGTTCAAGGCCGGGCTTCTGCAAAGCGTTGCCGGCGTCATGCGGTTGCTGCTCGTTAGGCTGGATCCCGAGCTCGAGATCTATGCGTCGCCGGTGAACTTCGATCCCACGGCGCCGATGTTTCCAATCTCGCATCCGTGGGAGTACTCCACCGAGCTCGCAAAAACACTCGGTAATTACTACACGACGGGAATGGTCGAAGACCACACCGGCCTGTCCAACGAGCGTTTTTCAGAGGAAGCGTACCTCGCGCAATGCGACGACGTGATGCGCGAGCGCGAGCGGATGCTCAACCACGAGCTCGATCGCTTCCGTGAGGGGCTCCTCTACTGTCTGTTCGACACGCCAGATCGGCTGCAGCATATGTTCTGGCGCTTCGGCGAGCCTGGACATCCGGCGAACCGCGAGGACGACGTGAGACGTAGCGCGATGGCCGCAGTCATCCGCGATCACTATAAAGCCTGCGATGCTCTCGTCGGACGAGTGCTCGAGCGCATCGACGCCGACACGCTCCTCATCGTACTGAGCGACCACGGTTTCAATTCATTTCAGCGCGGCGTGCACCTCAA
>CBQVAZ010000482.1:0-3481 GCA_967720205.1 uncultured Gemmatimonadaceae bacterium
GCCCAATCGCTGCGCGCGTTGATGTCGGCGCCGAACTCCAGCAAGAGATCGACAAGTTCCTTGTTCCGATGTTGCGCCGCGGCACCGATCGGACGGCCGCCAAATGGAATCTCGGGCCACGGATCCTTGATCTGAGTTCGCAGCGCCGCGTGTCGCTGGAGCAGCGCACGCGCTTTTGCTACATCGTCGGCCTGTGCCGCGGCGATCAGCGCCTTACGCGGATTCTCCTCGGCTTCCAGCGACTCCACGTGCTCTTTGAGCGTGGTCCAGCTGGAGAATCCGTACTCTCGCGCGATGACGTGCTGCGCATCCGCGAGCTTCGCGTCGGCAGGAACAATGCCTAACGAGCGAAATCGTTCGGCGGCTGTGGGATCCTGAGCTTGGACGCTGTGAAGCAGCTCTTTGGCTTGCTTCTTCAGATGCTCGAGACTCGGTCGAGCGGGTAGGGCAGGGGACATACGACCTCCTTCTATGCGCCCGGTGTCCGCTCAGCCTGGGCAGAAGGGAGGTGTCAGCTCGGAACTACGTCGAGCGCAGGTGGGATCATCCCTTTCCGCGGACGGGGTGCACCCTGCATTGCAAACCCAGGTTAAGCGTTGGGGGTGCCAGTGGCAAGCCCGATACCTTAACAGCGTCGACGGCGGCACAGGTTAAGTGCCAACAGCGTTAAGCGGTTCGGCCGCGCAGCCGTTAACGTCGTCAACAGCGTTAGGCGGTCACGATCTCCACATGTTTACGCGGTTGACGTGTTTACGCACGCGCGCTACGTCCTGTTTGACGCAGTCCCTTCTTAACTTGTGCCGCTGTCGACGCTCTTTCGCCATCGTGCGTGGGTGTTTGCTTCTTACCCGTGCCGCTGTCGAGCCTCTTACGCTATCGTGGCTGGCCGCCGAATCAGCCGTTCGAAGCGTGGATTTCCGCGCAGCGGCTTGAACGTCGGGTCGATACGCAGGTACTCAGGTGTGAGGTCGGTCGCGGGGACGCCCAGCAACGGCTCGATGATATCGAGTGCGCGCTCGTACTCACCCGACTGAATGAGTATGCGTGCCACCTGAAAGTGCACGTACGGCCTGATCGACGCGTCGAGCGATGTCTCACGCAGCTTGAGCGAGCGCTCGGCCTCGGCGATCGCCTCGGCACGACGGCCGGCCAATGCCAGCGCGCGGCCGCGCAGTTCGCGCAGCTGTGCTTGCTCGGGGAAGAGCTTGAGCTGTGCGTCAAAGGCCTTGAGCGCCGTGTCGCCGAACATCTTGGCGCGCACCGTATCTCCCAGGAGCTTGTACGTGTTGCCTAACTTGAGCCCCCAGTGACCCTTGTCACCGTTGAAGTCGGCGACTGTGAGCTTGATGATCTTCGGCCACAAATACTCCGGGAGCGCCCACATCGTCTCCTGGTAGAATGCGAAACGCACCAGGAGCGCTGAGGTGTCCACGCTTTTCAGCTTCTGCTCCACGAGCGTGTGCACGCTGTCGAGATAACCCATCGCCAGGTACGAGAAGACTTTGCCATGAATGATCGCCAGGTTGTTAGGCGCCAGGCTCAACGTCCTGTCCCACGCCTCGAGGGCTTCAGGGTAGCGATGCAAATCGTTGTAGGCCCGCGCCACTCCGCGCGCGGTGGCCACGGAGCGTGGGTCCAGTTGGCGGGCCAGGAGCGCATGCTGTAAGGCGTCATCGAAACGACCGAGTGAACGATCGAGTACCCCGAGATTGACAAGCAAGACCGCGTTACTGGGGTCTTCCTTCAGGCCCGCAGCGAAGTGCTCGTACGCTCCCTTGTAATCGAGCTTCACTTCGCGGAGATAGGCTCCCATCGCGACATGACCTTCCGCGCGATTCGGCGCGAGAGCGAGGGCGCGCTCGGCCGCGTGACGCGCACGCTCGACACCTTTCACTGTCGGGGCCGTGCCGTTGATAAGCGACTGCGCACGTGCGATTGCCGACCACGCTTGCACAAAGTTGCTGTCCAACGCCACGGCACGTTCGTAGTGCACGAGGCCCTTATCGAGGATAGTCTGGTCGCTCACGCCGACGCTCGACGTGATGTCTTCTCCTTTGAGGAACTCGTCGTACGCGTCCAGGCTCGCCGTCGGCCGCTCGGCAATACGCTCTCGCTCGGGCGCGCCTAACGTCACGTTCAGCGCCTGCGCGACTTGCCCCGCGATGCTCGCTTGCACGGCGAACACGTCCGACATGACCGTGTCGAACGGCTGCGACCAACGCGTCGACGCATTGGATACCTGGATCAGCTCGGGCGTCACGCGCACGCGATTCACGCCGTTGCCTTTGGACCACCTAACGGTTCCTGTGAGCAGATACTGTACGTCGAGCTCGCGTGCGATCTCCCGCGGCGTCTTCGCGCTTTTCTTGTAGTTCGACGTGCTGGCGCGCGCCGTCACTTGCAATCCGGGAATTGCTGAGAGCTTGCTGCGTACCTCGTCCGTCATGCCATCGGCGAAGTATTCGTCGTCGGCGCTCCCAGCATTCTCGAACGGAAGCACCGCGATCGTTCGCGCGATGTCGTTTCCACTGTCACGACGCCAGACGAAAAGGCCGACGGCCAGGAGCAGGAGTCCTGCCGCAGCGACTGCCGCGTTTGGAACCCACGCCGGGAAACGTCGTGCCCCAGCCGGTTGGTATGTGGGTGCGGTCGCCGTCGTGGACTCGAGCATCTTTGCGAACTCCCCCGCGCTGCTCGGACGGTCGGCTGGCATGCGCGCCATCGCACGACCAACGGCCGCCTCCAGTTGCGCGGGTACGGATGCCCGGGTCGCAGTGAGCGGCCGTGGCTGTTCGGTCATCACGCGCGCGATCACGGTGGCGGCCGTTGGTCCAGTGAACGGAGCCTCGCCGGCCAGGCACTCGTACAGCACGCAGCCTAACGAATACACATCGGTGCGCGCATCCAGGGCGTGATCGCCGGAGGCCTGTTCCGGGCTCATATACGCCGGAGTGCCCATCGCCATCCCTGTCTGCGTCAGCGATTCGGCACCGCTCAACGTCCGCGCGATTCCAAAATCGGCGACCATCGCCTGCCCATCGATGAGCAGAATGTTCTCCGGCTTCACGTCTCGGTGCACTACGCCGTGGCGATGCGCAAAGTCGAGCGCGAGTGCGGCTTCACGGCAAATACGCACAGCCTCATCGACGGGGAGCTGTCGCTCACGCGTCAGCCGCTCCCGGAGGCTCTCCCCTTCCACGAACGGCATCGTGAACCAGAGGAAGCCGCTCGTCTCCCCCGAGTCGAAGACGCTCAGGATATGCGGGTGCTGCAGTCTTGCGGCGAGCTTTATTTCCCGCTGGAAGCGGTCAGCGCCAAGTGTCGCCGCGAGATCGGGATGGAGAAGCTTGAAGGCGACCGGACGATCGTGGTGCAGGTCGTGCGCGAGGTAGACCGTCGCCATTCCGCCGCGACCAAGCTCGCGATCGAGCCGATACCGTCCCTTGAGCCCTTTTCGCAAGCGTTCCAGCGTGTCTGGCAT
>CBQVAZ010000483.1:0-3477 GCA_967720205.1 uncultured Gemmatimonadaceae bacterium
CGGCATTGGATCATGACCGACGGCTACACTTTCGTTCTGGAGCTTCGCCAAAGCAGCGAATACCGTGCGTCGGTGATCGAGTCGTTAGAGAAGCCTGAGCATCCTGCGGATTCAGTCTTGCGGGCGGTGACAGACGTATTCAGTCGCGCGTACGGCTGGCCGCATTCTTAATGCTCGGGATTACAGCCTAACCAGGTGCGCGCCAGCCGCGTTAGGTGAGTTCCGGTGGGTTGCTGTCCATCGTTAGGGATCCACAGCTAGCATTCTCACGAAATTGGCTAAGCGTTCCGCTACAGCCTTCGAAAGGTCATAAGGGATGTTGACCAGAGTCACGACGACTCCCGGTCGAGCCGGCAGCGCGGATTGATAGGTTCCGGGACGTGCCGGAGGTATTGGCTAACTGCGAGCATCGGCAGCTAGAGCTTCGCTGAAATCGCCGGTTCTGCGCCTTCTCTTTCCTGTGTGCGGCGGCCGTCGGTCTTGTTTGACTGTGAAGTTGGCCGAGTCGTCGCGTTACCTTTTGTAGAGATCCAGCGCCTTCGTAATGCGACGACCGTATTCCTTTAGTGATGTCGGATTGAAGTCCCTGGCGCGCTTATCATTGAAACGGCGTATAACCGATTCGCTGTCTTGGGCGTCGAGATTAGCCTTTTCCTGTTACGCATAACGACGCAGATGGGTGGTCGGAGCGTTACGCGGCTGAGTAGCAACGAGGAGGGCCTCGCGGCTACTCAGCTTGCGACGTTGCCATGCTACGGCTGGCGCGCTGCCACCGAGCTACGAACCTCACGATCGAATGTCTCGGCCAGGTTGGCGAGGTCGATCGGGCTCACCGACGGATCGTCCACGCGCTGCTCCACTCGCGCGAGGCTCAACGACGCCTTCTTGTACGTGCTGTCGACCGACAGCGCCGTACGATACGACTGCGCGGCCATGGTATAGTGCCCCGTGCGCTCGAGCACGATGCCAAGGTTGTTGTGGAAGACGGCCACGCTCGAATCGAGCTGCACGGCCCGCGCCAGTGGCGGGAGCGCTTCGTCAAAACGCCCCTGCTGGATCAGCACCAGCGCCATGTTGTTCATCGACCAGACGTCGGTCGGCTGAAGTGAGAGCGCCACACGGTACGACTCCACAGCCTCGTTAGGCTGACGCAGCTCCGTCCGCACGCGCCCCATCATCCGGTGCACGTCGCCCGACATCGAGTCGAGCTGCACAGCAGTGGTGACGTGCGTCAGCGCATCGCGCGGCTTCCCCTGCTCGAGCAATACGCGGCTCAGGTTGAGTAGGGTCTTTACGTTCTTGTCATCGATTTCCAGCGACCGCTCGAAGGCGCTGCGTGCGCGGTCCAACTCTCCAGCTTTCCACGCCGAGAGCCCGAGCATGTAATGTCCATACGCGTTGTCCGGCTTGCGTTGGACATAGGTCTCGAACATCGCCGCTGCGTCTCCATAACGGCGTTCATTATAGACGGACTCCGCCTCGGCGAATGAGACGTTGGCCGGAATGCCAGTCGACGCCACAGTCCCGGAGTCGACTGTCGACATGGACGTCGGCACGGTGACGGTGTCACCGCTGCCTTCTTTCTCCTTGCTGCACGCCGCCGTCGCAACAAGCGCGAACGCGGCGATTGAGAAGCCCGCCACATACGAACGGTCGATCGGGCGAGCGGCAAGCATAACGCGAATCATCTGATCCTCCTTGAAGTGCGCCGAGTGGCGCTGGTGTGGTGAAAGACGTCCACACGTAGCGCAAGCGCGGACCCAGTCCCAAGGAGACCTAACGCGATGCGGTAACTGCTTGTGATTCAACGAGGTTTTGTTGGCGGCGCATTGCACCGGCGCAGCATCGTGTTTGCGCGGACACACTCCGAGCAGGGGTGACGTGTCCATGCGGACACATCATCGTCCGACTGCCGATCAACTGACCGTTGTTCTGAGCGCCTCGCGCAGAGCCTAACGAGCGCTGCGCTGCTCGAGCGTCAGCATCCCTACAAGAAGGACGACGAGCAGCGCCAGTTGCGCGACGTAACCCACGCTCAGTCCGTGACGGGCTAGTTAGCCGCCCTTCGCGTTAACTGGATTATCTTCCGCCGGCGGCCAGTGACTCGAGGATTCGATCTAATTCCTGGCGCGATGACCATCGTCCCCGCACCATGACACCCGCTATCCGCCGTGTGTTGCCGATGCTGCTCAGCGGATTTGCGTCGAGTAATAGAAGGTCTGCCACGCAGCCCGCGCGCACTTGGCCGATACATGGCGAGGAGCCGAGGAATACACTCGCGTTGGCGGTGGCCGCGCGCAGAGCGTAGTAAGGCGATAGGCCCGCGTCGACAAGCTCCTGTAGTTCGTCATGCGCGGAGAAACCCGGAACAGTGCCGACGTTCAAGCCGTCCGTGCCGACGAGCAGCTTCACACCCGCGCTGTCGAACGCTTTCGTGAGCTTTTGCAGCAGGGCGTGCCGCGCGAAAATCCCGGGCGCTTTATCCGGGCCAAACCGTCGGGTATACGGATTAGTCTCCGGTCCCCACCCGACCTTAATCGGCGTCGGTAGGTACTTCATTTCCGGGCGGGCGAGGATTGCCGAGAGATCCTGCGCCATGAGTCCGATGATCTTGTACGCGGTGAAATTCGGCATGAGCCAGATATCCGCGGCCACCATCTTGCGCGTGAGCTCCGGGATGCGCGGCTCGAACTTCGGCAAGTCGACATCCCGCGAGCTGCCTGTCGTGTCGTACAGGAACTCTTCGGCGTGAGCGAGCGCGTATTGGTGTTCGGCGAACACCGCATCGATGCCTAACGTGCGAGGCGCATGGCCGATGATGCGAATACGCTCGCGCCTTCCAACCAAGTTCAGTCGTGCGTACGCGTCGCGCGACAACTCGCCGTGCATCTTGATGAAGTCGTAGCCGGCTCGTTTCTGCGCAACGACCTCTTGCTCCACGCTGTCGGGAGTGTTGAAGAACGGCGCATTCAAATATCGCCCCACCGTGTACATGTCGGGGCCGAACACGCGTCCCGATCGAATGTCCGACCGTAGCGCGAGGTGATCTGGCGTTCCTCGCATGTTCAGGATTGTGGTCACCCCGTTGACCGCGTACATCTTCAGTAGCTCGAGCTGAAGCGCGCGTGGGACGTTCATGTGAACGTGCATGTCTGCCAGCCCCGGCATGAGGTACTTGCCGCCGCCGTCGATGCGCGTGGCGCTTGCGGGAACGCGCACCTGGCTGCTGGAGCCCACCTGTTGAATGATCCCGTCGCGGATCAACACCGTCTGGCCAACGAGCACTGTGTCCCTATCCATCGGGAGCACGTTGGCGTTGACGAACGCGAAAGCGCGCTCCTGCGCGACTAGTGCCTTCCCGCCGCAGAGCGATAGCGCCAATGCTACACAAAAGACTCGCATGGCTCTTCCATTAGATAATCTAGGGAACAACATGGCGCTCTCCCTTAGATAATCAAGGGGTAACCCTCCAGAAAC
>CBQVAZ010000484.1:0-3474 GCA_967720205.1 uncultured Gemmatimonadaceae bacterium
ACGGCGACGGGAGACGCGCGTGACGACGCCGTCGCGTGGACGAGCTCGAACCCGGCGGCGGTGCGCGTCGCGGACGGCCTGCTCACCGCCCTCAGCGCGGGTAGCTCGACGATCACCGCGCGCGCCGGATCGGCGCAGGCGAGCGTCTCGGTTCAAGTGCTGTCAAGCGCCGGCGTTTCGGTCGAGCTTTCACCCGCGCGCACTCAGGCGCGTCAGGGCGACGTGATCCGTTTCAGCGCAACAGTGAAGGACGCGCGCGGCGCTACGGTCACGGGCCTAACGCCCGCGTGGAGCATGTCGCCGGGCCACGGAGCCATCGACGCGGAAGGCGCATTCGTCGGCAACGCGGCCGGACGCTATCAAGTCACCGCGAATTTCGGCAGCCACAGCGCCGATGCGATCGTGACGCTCACGGCGCGGGACGTCCTGCGCAGCGCGAACGTCGTCGGGCGGCTGCCGCGCAAGGCGTTCTACACGAGCGAAGTCTGGGTCCACGCCGACGGCAAGCACGCCTACCTTGGCACCGCGTTAGGTGGCGATCGCATCTACGCGATCGACGTCAGCGATCCGACGAATCCTGTCATTACGGATTCGATCGTCGCCAACTCGCGTTCGATGAACGACGTGATGACGACGGCCGACGGCAAGTGGATGGTCTTCACGCGTGAAGGTGCAGCGGATCGCAAAAACGGGATCGTCATCGCGTCAACGGCCGATCCGGCGCACCCCAAACCGATCGCAGAGTTCACCGATGGCGTCACCGCCGGCGTGCACTCCGCGTTCGTGTACACGCAGCCGAAGCACGGCACGCACGTCTACCTAACGAATAGCGGTACCGGCGATCTCAACATCATCGATATCAACGATCCATACAACCCAAAGCGCGTCGGCGTCTGGCGCTCGCGCGAATTCCGCGCCGGTCGCTCGCTGCACGACATCGATGTCAAAGACGGTCTCGCGTATGTGAGCTACTGGAGCGACGGGCTCGTGATCCTCGACGTCGGCAACGGCATCAAGGGCGGATCGCCGTCGAACCCGGTGCTCGTGAGCAACTATCGCTACAACGCCGAATCGCTGTATCCGGGAGCGGCCGCGGACTACGGCCCCGGCTTCATCAGCGGGACGCACACAGCATGGCGGCATAAGAACTACGTCTTCATCGCCGACGAAGTGTTCCCGCCGGTCGCGCCGAGTGGAACGTGGGATGTCGGCAGCATCCGGGCGTACGGCCGGCTGCAGGTCATCGACGTGAGCAACATCGAAAAACCAAAGTCGGTGGCATGGTACGAGCCCGAGTACGGCGGCGTGCATAACGTCTGGGCTGAAGGGGACACGTTATACATCGGCGCGTACAACGGCGGCTTCCACGCGTTCGACGTCGGCGGCGAGCTGCGCGGCGATCTCAAGGCTCAAGGGCGCACGATCGTCGAGCTCATGCCGTCGGATCCGAATGGCGTCGTACCTAACAAGACGATGACGTGGGGGGCCGTTGTGAAGAATGGGCTCGTGTTCGTGAACGATATGCTTAGTGGACTCTGGGTGGTGCGAATTGAGCCGCGGAAAGTAGTGCCATAGCTAAAGCTGTCGGCCGACAGCTTGCGGCTGACAGCTGACAGCAGCTGACAGCCTTTGTTGATCTTCAAAGCGAGGAGAGTATGCGCCGCGTCACGCTATCGTTAGGCCTGGCCTCTCTCGTACTGGCTGCCTCGGTGCCAGCGCAGCCGCGCACATCCGACCCAGCGCGCAGGGCTTTTCTGTTCAAAGACGCCCGCGGTGAAGTCGCGGCCGCGCGAGCGCGGGGCGATACGACCGTGCTCCTGGTCGTCGCATCCATGCCCGGCGCGAATGCGAAAGTGGCGCGTCTGGTCACGCAGCTCGGCGGCACTATTCGCTATCGCGACGACGACGTCGACTATCTGCGCGTGCGGGTTCCCGTAGATAGCGTCGAACGAGTCGTCCGCGATCCGCTCGTGCACAGCGCGGACGTGTCGATAAGTCGCCTAGCGCGCGCATTCGGCCTCGCCGACGGCCCGTCGCCATCGATGCCCGCGGCGCCCGCCGACGCGCTGCCGGCAGACACGATCAAGAAAACATGGCCCCCCACGCTCCCGGAAACGCCGCTCGTGGATCGCTACGATCCACTCACGGACATGAACGCCATCGAGTGGCGCAAGACGCATCCAACATTCGATGGACGCGGGACGACGATCGCGATCATCGACATGAGCCTGGATCCTCTACTCCCCGAGCTTCAGGTCGCGACCACGATCGATGGCAAGACGACGCGGAAAATCATCGCCTACGAGACCGTCATCGACATCGACGATGAGGACGACGGCCGCTGGCTGCGCATGAAGGACACGGTAACGGCGAGCGGTGGGCGCCTAACGTGGAAGGGAAAGAGTTACACGGCGCCGGCCGGAGGCCCATTCCGCATCGATGCCCTGGATGAAGCGGTCTTCGATTCGGTTTCTCGTTCGCAAATCGAAAAAGACGTCAATCGCGACGGCAATCCCGAAGGCTCCAGCCGAATCTTCGCCGTGCTGTGGAATCCAACCACGAACGATGTCTGGGTCGACACCGATCAGGACCTGGACTTCAGCGATGAAAAGGCGCTGAGCGATTTCCGCATGCGTCCCGAGTTCGGCGTCATCGGAAAGGACAAGCCCGAAACGCCGGTGCGTGAGTCGGTCGGCTTCGCAGTCCAGATAGACACGACGAAAAAGCTCGTCGCGCTGAACCTTGGAGTCGCAGGCCACGCGTCGCTCGTCATCGGCGCGGCAGCTGCGAGCCGAGGAACAGCAGGCCGCTTCGACGGCGTAGCACCAGGCGCGCAAATCGTGAACGTGGCTGAAGGCGGCGCGGCGTATGGACAAACCGAAGCGGTGATCCGCGCTGTGAAGCATCCGGCTGTTGACGTTGTCTTTCTCGAGCAGAGCTCGAACATCGCCCGCAACTATCTGCTCTTCGATGGCCGCCTCGTCGCCACGGTGATCTATGGGCGCCTCATCGCGAAGTACGGCAAGCCGATCTGCATTCCGACGCACAATTATGCGATGCTCGCCGCGATCGACGACTACGCGCTCGCGTCAGGCGCGATCTCTGTAGGCGGCCACGAGAGCAAAGAGAACTTCTTCAAGAATCATGGTGTGCAGGTGGAGTATGACGACAACCTGCTCATAACGGGCGGCTATGGCCCGATGGGGAACGGAGCGCTCAAGCCAGACGTGATCGCGCCGTCGAACTATGTGAGTACTGGTCGTGGGTTCGTCGAAGGCACCGCGATCCCCGGGCTGATGCAGTTGCCGCCAGGCTACAACATCGCTGGTGGCACGTCGACGGCCACGCCGACGACGGCTGGCGCCGTCGCGCTGCTCATCAGCGCCGCCAAGCAATCGAACGTGAAGTACGACGCGTACCGCCTGCGCCACGCTCTCATGACCTCGGCGCGTTGGGTGCCGCACCTGGCGGCGA
>CBQVAZ010000485.1:0-3470 GCA_967720205.1 uncultured Gemmatimonadaceae bacterium
GACCAGAGCTCCCAGTGGTATCCGAGTCCCTGAAGTTGGCCGTGGCTGCCGATTCCAGCGCGTCCGCCAGCCGCCAGTAGGTCACGAATCGATTGACTGATCAGCTTGAAGCCGTACTGAGAGGGATGGAACCATCCGGCTTGACCACCGTTAGGCTGATTCCCCTGTCCGCCGCCTCTGCGGAAAATCTTCCCTTCGAGATCGGCCCACGGCGTGAAATGCCGTAGCTTCTTGTCGCCCACCACGTCTTCGGTTTCGTAGTAATAGTTCTCTGCCCACGGCGCTCCGTACGCCACGATAATCGTCGGCGTGTAGGCGATCTGCGATTCCGCGAGCAGGCGAATCAGATCGCTCTGCAACGGGAACGTGGGGATCGTGTGCTCGTGCCCCGAGTACCCGTCGATCGCCTCGGTGACATTCATCTTGATGTCGAGCGAGCCTTCTGTCGTCGGCATGAGCTTCTGCTCACGCGCAGCCTGAATGATCCATTGCCTCTGTTCACGGTTGCCGGCGACATACTGCTTGATTGTCTTGGTGTCGTAGTAATCGCTGTACCGGCGCAGAATCCTGCGAGCGTGATCGAGATCGCGGATGTCCTGACCTGTTGGGCTGCCCGCGCTAAAGACGCCAGGCCCTGTCGAATACAGGCGTGGGCCCAGGAGCGTGCCGGCGCGAACCTGGTCTTCGTATGTGAGAATGTCCGTCGTCGCCGTCTGCGGGTCGCGGATCGTCGTGACGCCGTACGCGAGGTTCGCCGCGTAGGACCACACCTGATCGCGGTGGATATCGAACGTCGCGCGCACGTGCGCGTGCGTATCGACAAAGCCAGGCGTGATCGTCTTGCCAGTCACGTCGATCACACGAGCGTCGTTAGGCACCTGGACCTGGCCGCGTGCGCCGATGCCGACGATGCGGTTGTCGCGCACCACGACGTCGGCGTTTTCAATGACCTCGTTGCCGCGCATCGTGATCACGCGGGCGCCGCGCAGCACGACGCTCCCCTTCGGCATGTCGCGCGTCGCCGTAATGCGGATGCGGACTTCCTGCGGTTCGTACGTCGGTGTGCGGCGCGAAGCCGGGCGGGCGCTTGAATCGCGCTGCGCCGAGTCGCCGCGGCTGCGCTGTGCGCGCCGTACCGAGTCGTCGAACGCCTGGGCGCGATCGAGGTCGTACACAACGTGCGCGTTGCCGATGGACCAATGCACGCGCTTGCCGTCGGCGCTCCACGACGGGAACTGACCGCCGATCTCGGTGAGGCGCCTAACGGGGAAGCTTGCGTTCTCGGGGGCGCCGACTTGAATCGTCGGCTCGGTGCCGCCGACGATCGGCACCGTCACGATGTAGAGATCGTTGGAGACCTGGGCGAGCACGCGATCGCCTGACGGACCCATCTCGACCCAGAGGGCGGGGGCGCCTTGGTTGCCTCCTGGTCCGCCGCCACCACCACCCGGCGGTGGCGCGGCCGTCACGCGAACGTGCGTCTTCTGATCGGTGCCGTCCCAGCGCATCGAGACGAGCCCCCGCCCGCCGCTGTACGCAAAGATGCGCGTCGAGTCGCTAGCGAAGTGTGGGTTGGCGAGACCACCGGCCGGTGAGATCAGCGTCGCTTCGCCACCTGCCGCTGGAATCCAAACGAGATCCTCGGCGCCACCTTGCACACCACCAGCTATCGACTCTACGTATGCACGCGCCGGGCCACGTAGCGCGACGATGCGCTGCGCGTTAGGCGACCACTCGGGCTGTTGGTACAACGCGGAGCCACTCGTCAGGCGCTGCGCCTTGGATTTTCCATCCAGACGGAGCTTGTACAGCGCGCCGCCGTCGGCTGTGGACCAGGTGGTGTAAACGAGCCACTGACCATCCGGGCTCCACTGCGGCTGATACTCGCCGAGGTTCGAGTCGGTGACGCGCTTCGGCGTACCGGAGGGCCATTCCATTGTATAGACACGGTCGAGCGCCACGAACGCGATCCGCTTGCCGTCGGGCGAGGGCACCGCGTCGCGGATCTGTTTGATCACGAACATCCCCGAATCAGGGATGCTCGACTCGAATTGCACGCGGGGACCCATCGCCTGCACGACGTTCGCCGTGAAGGGAATCTCAACGCGGCTGCCGCTCTCGATCGGGACGCGCCAGATCTTGCCGTTCCATGACGCGATGAGCGACTTGGAGTCGGGCGTGAACGACATGCCGGGATACACGTCGAGCGATGCGCGCGACTCCTGATCGTCGCGCTGCACATTCATGACGAGCCAGCGTTCGTCGCCGCTCGTTAGGTCGCGGACCCTGAGGCCGGTCTGATCGATGTTGCGCGAGCCGTACACGAGCCAGCGTCCGTCCGGAGACAGCACAGGTCGGAACGCTGACCCCCAACGCTGCGCGCGGTTCGCGGACTGGCCCGTCTCGCGATCGTAGACGTCGAGCTGATAGTCGCCTAACGGAGTATTGTAGAGCCACTGGCCGAAACGCCGCGCATACCAGATGTAGCGCGAGTCCTTTCCGAACGCCGGTCCTGCGGTACGCAGGTTCTGTGGCTCGCGAATGAGCTGCTGTCCGGCGCCGCCATCCTTGTGGTAGAGATGCAGCTTCATGTTACGCGTGACCACGATGTAGCTACCGTCAGGCGTCCATTCCGGCGACTCGTATTGATTCTGCTTGCCGCGCGTGACCTGCGTCGTGTCGGATTTGTCGACGGCGATCGTCCAGAGGTTCCAGCCGCCGTCGCGATCCGAGATGAAGGCGACGCGCTTGCCGTCGGGCGAGAATCGCGGCTGGCCATCGAAGGCCATGCCGCGCGTGAGCGACGTCGCCGTTCCACCCGAGGCAGGAATCGTGTACAGGTCGCCTAACAAGTCGAAGACAATCGTCTGCCCATCCGGACTCACGTCCAGCGACATCCAGTGACCGGAATTGGTACTGAACGTGAGGGTGCGGTCCGGGGCGAGAGGCAGCCCCTCCTGCATCGGGTCCTTTCGTGCCGCGTTAGGTGCGGCCGCGGGCTGAGCGCCAAGGGACGTCGTGAGCGCGCCGAGAAGCGCAGCGGGCGTGAGGTATTGGCAGAGACGGCGTAGCATCGACAGACCTCTCGAGCTGGGAAGGGAACGAGGCCAAGGCAATCGCGTCGCTTACGATTGCCGAGGGTTCGCGGCAGGCGCAATAGCGCCGCGTCGCGCTTTGCGTGAGACAGCGCTCAGCCGCGCTTTGGCTGCACTCCGACTGTTGTCCCTGCGCCGTCCGCTGTCCGAAATGCGCCGAGGGCGGAAGCCAAACGACCAGATTCCTTTGCCTGGCCCCGGACTCGACGCCCCGACGGCTCCGGCGCCGCGTCATGGGCAGCCCTCCCGAGGTCCGTCAGCAAGTCCAAGTTCTTCGCCCTGTAAAAAAATCCCCGTGACCTTGCCTTGGACACGGCGGTCCTTTTAGAGTGCCGCGCGCGAAAATCGCGTCATGTGCGCGGCAACGATCGCGAA
>CBQVAZ010000486.1:0-3464 GCA_967720205.1 uncultured Gemmatimonadaceae bacterium
GTGCGCTATGGCCGCCGAGTGCCTGGAGCGAGCCTCGCCGAAATGTACGAGGCGACGCGTTCCACCGGCTTCGGACCGGAAGTGACGCGCCGAATCCTGCTCGGCACGTACGTGCTCTCGGCCGGCTACTACGACGCGTACTATCGAAAGGCGATGGACGTGCGCGCGCTGATCGCAGCCGAGATCCGCGGCGTGTTTGCATCCGGCGTCGATCTGCTTTTTACGCCAACGACGCCAACACCCGCCTTTGCGTTAGGCGCCAAAACAGCCGATCCGTACGAGATGTACTTGAGCGACATCTTCACTGTGACGGCGAACCTGGCCGGTATCCCGGCCATTTCGCAGCCGATCGGCACGATCGACGGTCTCCCGATCGGCGGACAGTTCCTGGCGCCGCACTTCGCTGAGCGTCGCATGCTCGCCGCGGCCTACTCGCTCGAGCAGGCGTTGGGAGTCAGCTCGTGAGCAGCGCGGCGTACGAAATGGTCGTGGGCCTCGAGGTGCACGTGCAGCTCAGCACGGAAACCAAGGCGTTCTGCGGCTGCTCCACCGATTTCGGCGCAGCGCCGAACTCGCATACATGCCCGGTCTGCCTCGGACTCCCGGGCGCGCTGCCTGTCTTGAATCAACGCGCGGTCGAGCTGGCGACCCGCGCAGCGCTCGCGTTAGGCTGCGAGCTGCACGGACGTTCGATCTTCGCACGCAAACACTACTTCTATCCCGACCTCCCCAAGGGATATCAGATCTCTCAGTACGATCAGCCTCTTGCGACCCGTGGCGCTGTCACGTTCGCCAGCGGCGCCGAACGCGACACGCGCAGCGTTACGATTACACGAGTGCACATGGAGGAAGACGCGGGGAAGTCGATTCACGATCGCTTTCCTCAAGCAAGCGCGATCGACCTCAATCGTGCCGGCGTTCCGCTCATAGAAATCGTCAGCGAACCCGATATCCGATCTGCCGCCGAGGCGCGCGAGTACCTGCGCGAGCTCAAACTCGTTCTCGAGTATCTCGAGGTAAGCGACGCTAACATGGAGGAGGGAAGCCTCCGCGTTGACGCGAACATCAGCGCGCGGCCAGCCGGCTCCACGTCGCTTGGCACGAAGACCGAGATCAAGAACATGAACTCGTTCTCGGCCGTCGAGCGGGCACTCGAAGCCGAGTTCACGCGGCAATGCGAAGTGCTCGATCGCGGCGAGCGCGTCGTTCAGCAAACCATGCTCTGGGACGCCGCGCGCAACGAGATCAGGCCTGCTCGTAGCAAAGAAGAGAGCCACGACTACAGATACTTCCCGGATCCGGACCTTCCGGCGCTCGTTCTGAGCGACGCCTGGCTCACGCAGATGCGAGCCGCGCTTCCAGAGTTGCCCGCGGCGCGGCGCGAACGGATGCGCACTGTCCTCGCGTTAGGTGCCCAAGACATCGAGGTGATAGTGGCCAGTCGAGAGTTGGTGGACTATTACGAAGCGGTCGCAGCCGCACACGGCGACGCCAAGGCAGCCGCGACCTGGGTTGTCGGCGACGTGCTGGCAGCACTGAATCACGATAAGATCGAGATATCCAACTTTCGCGTGGCGCCGCGCGATCTGGCGCAACTTCTCGACCTCGTTCGCGACGGTCGCTTGAGCCGTAACGCCGCGAAGCAAGTCTTCGCCACAATGCGGGCGACGGGCGATAGCGCGGCAAGCATCGCCGAGCGCGAGGGTCTGCTGCAGGTCAGTGACGATGCAGCGCTAAGCGGTTGGATCGATGCCGTCTGGAACGCGCACGCGGCAGAGGCTCAACGCCTCGTCGCTGGCGAACAGAAGTTGTTAGGCGTGCTGGTCGGGTTGGTGATGAAAGAATCGAAGGGGCGAGCCGACCCAAAGCGCGTGAATCAATTGTTGCTGTCGCGCGCGGCTGGTGGGGGAGGCGGATAAAGCGGAATTATGAGGCGCCGCGAGTGATCCAACGTGGTCACTGGCATGCTGAAATGCTTGACGGCCGCGCGGTGCGCGGCACGCGCGTCAACTGGCTGTCCGGCTCCCGCCACGGAACGAATCCCTAATGCTTCACGGCGCACACGCTTGGCCATGCGCAGCGCCCGCGCTCCGGACGGATCCTGATCTTGCGCTTCGGAGCGATCCAGGAGCGACAACACATCTATTACATAGTCGAACGCGCGGCCGAGGTAGCCGCTCACGTCGATGTCCGCGAGGTCCCAGCGGCTCCGCTCACTCATGAGCTGGAAGATGCGCTGCCACGAATCGGAATCCCCCACGCGGACCATTCCGCGAAAGATCCTACGATTCGTTGGCGTCGAGAAAATCGTGGGACTGAGGATGCGGTCGAGATGCGCGTCGCTGCGCGAATGATCCAGCAGAATTAGCTCTCTCGCCCGCCGCGACACGCGCTCGCCGAGATGCGTCTCGAAGCGATTCTCCCAGTAGCTATGGCCCAGCGCGACGGTGCTCGACGTCACGGTGAGGCGATACGGGACGAAATAGTTGTGCGCTACTACGTCGGCAGCGAGGTGAGCGAGATAGCCTAACGCGAATGCTTTGAGCGGTTCGTCGCGGGCCTTGTCGTAGATCTCGAGCCCGACCGACCACGCGTGACAGTTGCGACCCGTCACGGCGTACTTCTTAGCTATGCTCGTGTCGGCCGCTATCGACCCATACAGAAAGTCGTACGAAAACGCGCGGACCAATTCGCCAACGCTCGCAGGCAGCAGCTCAGGGGCGCGGAGGACGGCCTCGCCCAAATAAACGTGCGTCCCAGGCGTCCATGCCCACGCCGACGCTGGTAGCAGCGCGACGATCCAAAGCGCGCAGACAACGCTTGCGGCAAAACTCCAAGGTCTCATTCCTTGTCGTCTTCCGCCTCGCGGTCGCGAACCTCGGCCCGAACCTCGGCCTCCGTTCGCTTCTTGGCGCGACGTTTCTTGCCACGTGTTAGCAACGCGCGGGCCAAGTAGGCCGCCGAACCGAGATGCCTAACGGTCGACGCCGCCGAGTCCGCGAGGTCCTTGACCTGGTTCTGAGTGTCCTCCAGCAGTCGATCGACTCTCCGGATGCGGCGATGCGCCAGCGCGAGCACATGATCCGCGCGATCCGCTCCCTTGTGCACAACGCCGCCCACATGCTCGATCTCACGCCGCGCGACCGTCACTGTTACCCGCACGTCTTCGAGAATCGTCTTTGCGTCGCGCGTTATACCGGAGACGTCACCCGCCGTCCGCTGAACCAAGGTGGTGAGCTGAACAACCGCCTTCCGTAACGTCAAGAGAACGAAAACCACACCGACCAAAAGCACTGCGACCAGGAATCCGACGACGACCTGGCTGACAGCCGCCCACGTCGCCATTCCGCTCGAGACCTGCGCGATCAGTAGCATGTCGGTCCGTGTGAGAGAGAACTGCCTCGCTGCCTCTCATGCAAGCTCTTCACCAGCGTGGCGACGCTCAAGGGTGAGCTTGCCGCTAG
>CBQVAZ010000487.1:0-3445 GCA_967720205.1 uncultured Gemmatimonadaceae bacterium
GTATACGCGGAGTAGTACCATCCGCCGGGCGTCTTACCTGCTGACAGCTGCTTGAGCTCGAAGCCGCTCGGCGACGTGGGCCAGAAGAGCGTCTTTGTCGAGAGCGGGTGCGTGAGATCCACGAGATCGACGCGGGCCAGGTCCAAGGCCGGCGTGCGGATCGGCGTCGGGGCGCAGGCCACGCCGGCGCATAGAGTCAAGCCTAACGCAACTCGTCGTCCCATGGTTCGACTCCTTCGATCGTCACGCGGTGTGAAATGAGTGGCAAAGGCGGCTCGGCTTCGTCGGCGATCACGATGGCGACGTCGAGTGCCGAGCGAGCGATGCGAATGCCGTCGGCATCGCGCGCGAGAATCGTAGCCAGCGGCTCCCCCGTGTGCACGGCGTCGCCGACGTTGGCGCTGATGACGAAGCCAACGCTCGCATCGATCGCGTCGTCCGGCCGCGTGCGCCCGCCGCCCATCGCGGTGATGGCGTTCCCGATGATGCGCGGATCCACGTGTGCCACGATCCCGCTGCGCGGCGCCGTGTAGAACTCGCATTCAGCGGCCTGCGGCAGGAGCGCGGGATCATCCACGAGCCCCGGGTTGCCGCCCTGTGCTTCGATGATTTCCTGGAATTTGCGGGCGGCGCTGCCCGAGGAGACCGCCACTTCCATCTTGCGCCAGGCGTCGTCGCGCGACGGCGAGGCACCGGCGAGCAGCAGCATCTCGGCGCCTAACGCGAATGTGACGCGCATGAGGTCCGGCGGCCCCTCGCCGTGCAGCGTCTGGATGGCCTCTTCTACCTCGATGGCGTTACCGCACGCGCGTCCGAGCGGACGGTCCATTGCCGTCAGCAGCGCCACGACGGGGCAGCCGCGAGCGGCACCTAACGAGATCATCGACTCGGCAAGCTCCAGGCCGCGCGGCAGCTCGGGAAGAAAGGCGCCGCTCCCACGCTTGATGTCGAGCACCAGGCCGGTCAGTCCTTCCGCGAGCTTCTTGCTCATGATGCTCGCGGTGATCAGCGGGATACTCTCGATCGTCGCCGTAGAGTCGCGCAGCGCGTACATGCGCCGGTCGGCGGGAGCGATTTCGGCGCTCTGCCCGATGAGAACGCAGCCGATCGCGGCGAGCTGCTTCCGGGCTGCGCCTAACGACATGTCAGTACGAAAGCCAGGAATGGCCTCGAGCTTATCGAGCGTGCCTCCCGTGTGTCCCAGCGCGCGCCCCGACATCATGGGTACACCGACGCCGAGCGATGCAATGAGCGGCGCAAGGATGAGCGATGTCTTGTCGCCAACGCCACCTGTCGAGTGTTTGTCGATGCGCGCACCGGGAAGGCCAGACACGTCCAGTGTGCTGCCGCTCGCGATCATCGCATCGGTGAGCGCGTGCGTCTCTTCGCTGTCGAGCCCGCGCAGATAGATGGCCATGAGCAACGCCGCCATCTGATAATCCGGCACGTCCCCGCTACCGTACGCACGCGCGAGAGTGCGCCACTCGTCGGGCGTGACGCGTCCGCCGTCACGCTTCCGCTCGATCAGGCGCCGTGCGAGCATTCCGGCGACTTCAGGGTACTCACTCTGTGGACGGCTCAATTCGACACTCGGAGCATGGCGCATGAAACTGGTCCGTAGGCCGCTTATCGCAAGCACGCTGGCGTTCGCTCTTTTCTCTGGCACCGCGCGAGCACAGACAGCCGCCGAACACATCGCGCTGGGCGACAAGGAGCACGCGGCGTTCAATTCAGCCGCGGCACTCAAGCACTACGAGGCCGCCGTCGCGCTGGAACCGAACAACGCAGAGGCGCTCGGCAAAGCGTCGCGCGATGCGGTGGATGTCGGTGAGAGCGAACAGAGCCGTGTAACGCGCGATTCGCTTTATCGCGTAGGCGAACGCTACGCGCGTCTAGCCGTGACGGCGAATCCAAACGACGCGGAGAATCACTTTCATCTTGCTCGCGCGTTAGGCAGATCCGCGCTCTCCGTTGGCGTGCGCGATCGCGTGAAGTACGCCAAGGACATTCGCGAACAGGCGATGAAAGCGCTGGAGATCAACCCAGAGCATCCGGGCGCGTTGCACGTCATGGGCGTCTGGAACGCTGAAGTGATGCGCCTCAACAGCGTGCAGCGTTTCTTCGCGAAGACCGTGCTCGGTGGCGGTGTACTGGGAACGGCGAATTGGAAGGATGCCGTCTCATACATGGAACGCGCCGTTGCCGCGGATCCCGAGCGACTGACGCACCGGCTCGACCTGGCAAAGATTTACATAGACGTTAAGGACAAGACGAAGGCGCGCGAGCAGCTCGAGCATATCATTGCGGCGACGGGCCAAAGCGACGTAAACGATCCCATCTACAAGCGAGAGGCCAAAGCGCTGTTGGAAAAACTCTCATAGCGTTTCGTGCTAGGGAGTTGCATGTTTTGTGACTCGCGTCACGCCGCTCCGGCTGCGCTTGGCATGACCTTGCAAGAGGATGATAGCCACACAAATCGATCGCGCGCCGACCATCCTCATTGTCGAGGACAACGAGGACAACCGCATCGTCTACAGCACGATGCTGCGGCACTTTGGCTTTGCTGTGGATGAGGCCGAGAATGGTGCCGAGGGCATCCTGAAGGCGCGGACGGGGCTGCCAGACCTCATCCTCATGGACATCGCCATCCCGCTCGTGGATGGGTGGGAAGCGGTTCTGCGCCTTAAGAAGGACCCGGTCACGGCAGGCATCCCGATCGTAGCGTTGACGGCCCATGCCATGCCGGCCGACCGAGAGCGAGCGATCCAGGTGGGCTGTGACGGCTACCTCGCCAAGCCGTGTGAGCCACGAGCGGTCGTCGAGGAAGTCAGGCGTATCCTCGAAAGTAAGACGGCCTAGGGACGTACTTTAGGCCCGCCCTGCGTTGCCAGGGCACGGGCTTCAACGTCCTTATGCCATGCGGGGCTGTATAGCCTCGTCCCGGGCGCAGCGAGCGACGCCGCGGGTGGTCCCCACACACGGCAGTGCCAATGGAACCCCTGTCTCATTCTTTGATCGAAGCCGACCCGGAGAACGGGCACTCAGGCGCCGGCGAGCTTTCGAATTTGCGCTCGCAGGTCGCGAGCCTAACTAGAGAGCGCGACCAGCTGCTGGCTGTGGTGGACATTCTCCAGGAAATCTCGTCCACTCTGCACTTCTCTGAGATTCTGCAGCGCATCGCGCGCAAGCTGGGCGACATGTTCGGTTTGGATCGCTCTTCGATCTTCCTCGCCGGCGACGGCGGCGCTCAGGTGCGCCTGGTCGCGACGTACGAAGATCCGTCGCTCAGAAATCTCGTCGTGGATCTCGATCGCTATCCGGAATTGCGGCAGGCGTTCGATTCAGGCGAGACGGTGTTCATTCCAGACGCCGTCAACGATCCGATGCTGTCGCAGGTGCGTGAGAACCTGGATCTCCGCAACGTGCGTTCGATCGTTGTGGTGCC
>CBQVAZ010000488.1:0-3441 GCA_967720205.1 uncultured Gemmatimonadaceae bacterium
TCCTCGTCATCAAGGCAGGTGAGGTGCACGAGTTCAAGTGCATCGGCGACTCACCGCTCGTACAAGTCGACGTGCACCTGAGCCCGCGCTTCATCCAGGAAAACCTGCCGACAGATCGTTAGGTCCGCTTGAGGTACAATACGGCCGGCCCGGCGAACGGCGGCGTGACGTTCTGTGCGCCATCTCGCTCGACCTTGATCGCAGGAGCGCGAGTCGTTTCGCGCGTCTTAACGTCGTACCATTCCGCGGCGTAGCTCCCGGACTCCAGCCTCACTGAGAACGTCGCCGCCGATTCGTTAGGCTGCAGCACGAGGTATTCGCGCCCGGGATTGACGAGCGCGTAGCCTGTGGAACTAATCTCCGCGTCTGGCTTAATGTCGATCAGCTTCATGCGCTCGGCGTAACGTCGAGTGTCACCCATTGCATAACGCGCCGGTTCCATGGAAGCGAAGGATGGAACTCCTGGTGCTTCCGCTGTCGGATCTGCAGGACTGACGCCGCCGATGAGCCCGAAATCCATGAGGATTGGATGCTGCCCACGGAGGAACGCCTTCCACGCCCAGAGCGCGTCACCCTTCCCAGGCGCGTAGTGGTCCGTATCTGTGACGATGATCTTTTTTCCATCGCTGGCCGGCGGATTGTCGTACCAACGTGACGGCGGAGAGCCCGGCGCCATCGGGTGTCCGCCGTGAGCGAACATCTCGTCATCGTAACCCGGCGAGATCCAATCGGCGCGGCTGGCGAAAAGCGGATCGTTCACCTTGGTCTGATCGGCCACCGGGAACTGCATCGTCATGCCCATCGGATGCGTCGTGTAGCGCTTCTCTTTCTCGTACTTCGTCGCGACGTCGATCACCCAATACTGCCACTCCGTGGAGTTGCCCCAGTTGGGCACGTCCTTGAAGCCCAGCATCTCGCCAAATTCCTTGCTCACGGTGCCGCCGCCTGACGATTCATTGGCGACTTCGTAGAGCACGTTAGGCAGGTCCTGCACCGCGTCCACCACCTTCTTGATGTACGCTTCCTGCAGCTCGCGCACGCGCGGATTGAGTGGGAGAACCTGATAATCGACGATCGAATTGATGCCAACGCCGTTCACGTTGTTGGCGGCGTGGAACGGATGGCCTTCGACGTTGTCGGGCGGCGGCGAAAGGTGCAGCGCCCAGCCGTCGAAGAGCATGACGGCGACGTAGATGCCGGCATCGCCGGCCGCTTTCACTCGTGCTCGCAACCGATCGAAGAACGTCTGATCGAATTTGGACAGGTCGAACTTTGGCTTACCGTCCTTTGCCATTCCTGGTCCAGTGCGCGGCCACGGCTGCGGCGTCATGCAGAGGTGATAGCTCCCTCCTGCGGCTTGCGACTTGAACTGCTCCCAGCGCCAGAGTCGGATGAAATTGTTGCCGCGCTCGTTGAGGAATGTGAGATACGAGTCATAGTCGAACGGTTCGGGCGTTGCGGCGCAGGCAGCGCCAGGACCCATTCCATCATGCAGGTTGTTCCAGATGTGCGAGCCGGTGAGATACACGGCGCGGCCCGCGCCTTCGTGACCTGGCGCCACGGTGAAGTAGCGCGGATTAGCTTGCGACACGACGAGCGGTCCTAACGCGGACGCTGTTGTCGCACGGGTTGTCTGTGCGTTTGCTGTGGCAGTCATGGCAGCGACAATGGTTGCGAGTGTGATGCTTCTCAACTCAATCTCCCTGGAGCAGAGATTGCTTCGGTTCACTTCGATGCAGCGAGAAAGGTTTTGCCGACGTCTCATACGTAACCCACACGTCGTCGAATGGCATCTCTTCTGACATTGCGCTCACTGCTGCGCTCGCCCGCGCTCGCGCTTGGCGTCGGTGCGACGTTAGCCGTCGGGGTCGGCGCACTCACTGTCACGTTCGGTATCGTCAACGCCGCTGTCTTGCGTGAGCCGCCGTTTGAAGACGCCAGTCGCGTGGCAGCGCTGTACATCGTGCGCAACCCGATCGGTGAGCCGCCACAGCAGCGCCAGCGTTGGTCGTATCCTCGTTATGAATTGTTGCGCGAGAGTCAGCGCAGCTTCGAAACCGTCGCGAGTTATTCGAACCCGACGCTGACGCTGTCTGGTGCCGGTGAGGCAGAGCTCGTGCGCGGCGAGCTGGTTTCTCCGAGCTACTTCCCATTGCTACGTGTTCGCGCAGTCATCGGTCGCACGTTCGCCGAGTCTGAAGACGAAGTTGCCAAGCCGACGCCGGTTGCCTTGCTCTCGTACAATCTCTGGCGGCGGCGCTGGGCCTCGGATTCCACGCTGGTGGGCCAAGCCATTCGAGTGAATGGAACGATGCTGACAGTGGTCGGCATCCTTCCGCAGGATTTTCATGGACTCTCTGGAAGCGCCGACATCTGGGTGCCGAGCACGATGGCACCGCAGCTCACATATGCGGACTACGTGCGCACGAACCAGAATTTCATCAGTGTTGTCGGTCGCCTGCGCTTTGGGCTGACGCTGGAAGACGCGCGCAGCGAGCTCAATGTGCTGGGCGCCAGCATCAATCGTACGATACCGAGCGACCCGCAGCAGCCTAACGAGCGTGTGAGCGCCACAGCGCTGACGCTGAATCAGGCGCGGGTCGATGCAGCGGTGAAGCGATCGCTCGCCGTCCTCGTGAGCGCCGTCGCGTTGTTGCATCTTCTCGCCTGCGCCAATGTCACCAACCTTCTGCTAGGTCGCGCCGCGAAGCGGCGCCGAGATGCAGCAGTCCGCCTCGCCATCGGCAGCAGTGCCGGTCGGCTCTTTAGACATTTGTTAGGCGAGTATCTAGCGCTCGCCGTTCCGGCTGCGCTGTTCGGTGTTCTGCTTGCGTGGTGGACGAGCGCTCTCCTTACGCCGCCGACAAACGTCTGGGCGGCGCGCAATTTCTATGGTGTTCTCGCCGCCTTCGATACGCCCAGCTTTGGAACGCGCGAGGTCGTTTTCGGTGTCGCGCTCGCCGTGGTCACGGCATTGCTCGTCGCGATACCTGCGGCGTTGAGCGCATTCAAAGTCGACGTGTACAACGAGATCAGGTCAGGGTCGCAGGGAATCGCGAGCGGCGCGATCAGACTCGGGCGGCCCACGCTGCGGGGCGTCATCGTCGCGATCGAAGCATCGCTGGCCGTGCTGCTCGTCGTAAGCGCGGGACTCCTGATCGACAGCTTCCAACGCATGCGGCGGACGCGAGTCGGCGCCGACACGTCCAACGTGCTGACGTTCTGGATAATCCCATCGGAGGCGCGCATTCCAGCGGGTAGTGGCTCGGCGCAGTATGTGAGCCGAGTACTTGATGCGATGTCGCGCGTGCCCGGCGTCGTGTCGGCAAGTGTGGACGGCGGCGCACCGCTGGCCGGCACAGCGCGCGGTTTGTTGTACATCGTCGGCCAACCCACGCCGCCGGCTTACGAGGCGCCGCCTGTGCTGCGGCACTACATCTC
>CBQVAZ010000489.1:0-3427 GCA_967720205.1 uncultured Gemmatimonadaceae bacterium
CATGAAAGACCTGGAGTCACGGCACGACGTCGTCACGTTCACGTCCGCGCCGCTGGCTCAGGATCTCACAATCGCCGGCGATGTGCTCGCGGTGCTGTACGCGTCGACCGACGTGAAGGACACGGACTGGTGGGTGCACATCTCCGACGTCGATCTCGCCGGCCGCTCAAACCGCCTAACGCTTGGCTCGCTGCGCGCGCGATTCCGGCAGCTTCAAGATCCGCGTTTTCGAGGTCAGGGCTCCAACTTCGAGACGGAACAGATGCTGAGCGGCAATCCAGCGGACGTCGTGAAATACGAGATCGGCATTCGCGGTGTGGCGAACACATTCAAGAAGGGTCACCGGATCCGCGTCGCCATCATGAACGCGCTCGACAACTACACGTTCCCGAACTCGAACACGGGAGGCGACGAAGCGCGCGTGACCGAGACTGTCGCGGGCAACATGGCGATCCATCACACTCGCCTGTATCCGAGTCACGTCGTGCTGCCGGTCCTGCCACGCTAGGCGCCGAGTTGGTGGCTGCGGACGGTTCGGCGGGGCGTCCCGCTCCTGGGGCCAGAGTTGTGTGCCTAACGGGTTGGCATCGGCAGCCCGCTCCGGCGGCGATGCGCTTACACGCTTCCAACGCCGCCTCCGGGGCTGCCGTGCCTCCCGTTAGGCTCAACCGCGTTTCGTTGATCGTAGGTGAGGCGGGTGCGTCCTCGAAAGGCGGCGTCACGCGGCAAGCGTCGGCGCGCGACCCACTTGCCTGACCTACGAACGCGCGCAGCCGACCGCAAAGCGTATCCGCCGCCGAAGGGGACGCCCCGCCGAACACCGCGCCTCGCCGCCGGAGCGAGCTGCCGATGCTAACCCGTTAGGCGGACACCGCAGTTTCTGACATGCGATGATCGCGTAAGTCGAGCCACGAGATCGCGAACGCGATCGTCACGAGAATCGCGCTGACGACGCACCACTGACAGATCGCGTGAATCACGAACAGCTCGAGGTACGTCAGCCACGCTGAAAAAATCACGCCCCAGCCGGTCACCGCGACGAGCGCGACGGACACCGCGCGCGAATCCGCTAAGGATCCTTGCAGGCCCGAGAGCGCGACGCCGAGCAGAGCGACATAGAACACGATCCCCCAGGCCGCGACAGGGAGCCCAAGAAACGTCGCCCAGCGACTCATCTGCACGGTCTCGCACGAGCCGCTCGTGCAGGCGAGCTCGGCGATCGCCCCTGTCTTGTACAGCGTGAGGTAAATCGCGATGAACAGGCCGAGCAGCGCCAGCAGCGCGACGAGCTGTCGTTTGCTCACGTCGGGTCGTTAGGTGCCCTTCTTCGCCGCCGAGTCGTTAGGCGCAGCCGCCTTGGCGCTGGCCATCGCCGTGTCCACGTACGCCTTGAACTGGTCGTACGACATGTTGTGATCGATCATCTTCGAGCCGATGATGAACGTCGGCGTCCCGCGCACCTGGCGCTTCTCGGCGTCCTGCTGGCTCGCGAGAAGCTGCGGCTGATACTTCTGCGTGTCGAAGCACGTCTCCCACTGGCTCACGTTGAGCCCGACTTGCCCGGCGAGATCCTTGAGCACGCCCTTCGGTTTTCGTGTCGCAATGCCGGCCCACTTGTCCTGCGCGTTATAGATCGCGTCGTGCATCTCCCAGAACTTCCCCTGCTCGTTCGCACACGCCGCGGCCATCGACGCCTGCCACGTGTTCGGATGCGTCGCGATATGGTAGTGCATGTATCGCAGGCTGATTTGCCCGCTCTCCACCAGACGCTTCCGGATATCCGGCTCCGTAATCGTCGCGAAGTACGCGCACACCGGGCACTCGAAGTCGGCGTACTCGACCACCTGCACCGGTGCGTCTGCATTGCCTAACAGGTAACCCTCGGCCTTTGGCAACGGCACATTCGGGTCGATGGTCGTCGCCGACGCGGCGGAACTCCCACCGCGTGTTTGCATGTAGAGGAAGTAGGCGCCGATGACTGCCACCGCGGCGAGCACCAGATAGAAGGCCTTCGGATTGCCGCGCTTCGGCGGCGGCGCCTGTTTCTTTACCATGTTGGTTCGTCGTCCTCGTCAGGTGTCCAGTCGGTCGGCTTGAACGTCGCAGAGTCCTCATCCTTGGCGTCCGCGACGAGTCTTCGATGTTCCGCGATCTCGGGCGTGTCGTACGTCACGCGCACTTCATAGTGAAACAGCTCGCTCCGGATGTCCCCGAACAGCTTCAGCAGCTCACCCACGTGAGCGAGCAGCTCTCCTCGGCTGTCCAGGTCGTTGATGCGCTCCGACAGCGCCCGCAACATGCGCTCGAGATTTCGCGCGCGTTCCTCGTCGTACGTCTCCTCCGACATTGCCCGCAAGTTAAGGTGAGGCCGGCGAAAGCGTCCAGCGCAGGCTTGGCCCGCTTTGACCTCTGACCTCTGACCTTTGACCTCCGTCCTGTAGTTTTCTGTCGTGAGCGACGCCGATCTTCTTCGAGTGCCTGTCGGCCCCGGCGCCATGCACGTCGAGCGCTACGGCTACGGCGGCGAGCCCGTTGTCCTGCTTCACGGCTTTTGCACCTGCTCGTTCCTTTGGCGCCACGTCGGCCCGCGTCTCGCTATCGATGGATGTTCGGCGTTCGCCATCGATCTGCTTGGCTACGGTGAGTCCGATCGTCCGCCCGAGGCCGCGTACGGCATCGCCGCGCAGGTGGATTACATCGCTCATGCGATGACGGCGCTTCGCGTCGCGCGCGCCGCTGTCGTCGGCGTGGACATCGGCGCACTGGTAGCGCTCAGACTGGCGTCGTTACGACCCGATCGTGTCGCTGCGCTGGCGATGATCGGTCCCAACTGGATCGACGACGTCCCCGGACCAGATGTACGCGAACTGCAAAACGAAGCGGCGAAGCTGGCCCTCCGCGGTGCGGCCGGGACATTCGCCGCCCAACCGCTGGTCGCGAAGTTGCTCCATTCGTCGGTGGCAACGCCTGACATGATGCCGATGCGCCTCGCTGCCAGATATCTCGCACCGTACGTTGGTGGCGATGGGGCCGCGCAGCTGCTCACGCTGTCGCAATCGCTAACAGACGACGACACGAGTGACATTGATCTGAGCGCGATCGCGACCCCCACGCTCGTATTGCGCGGCACGCTCGACCATTGGTGCGAATTCGCCACGATCGAGCGCTATGCTGCCCATCTACCGAAAGGCAAAGCGCTCGAAGTTCGCGGCGCTGGCCGGCTCGTCCCTGAGGAGTCGCCGCGTGCGTTATCCGCCGAATTACTGACGTTTTTCAAGGGAGCCGAAGCGGAGTCAGGCCTCGTCCCTCAAGAATCGTCGAGCACAAATGCTGCGGGAACGAAACGCACCTCTGCTGCGTAAACCATGTGCGCGGGCCTTTCCAACGCTCGCGCTCAATAACCCCCCCAAATCCCAGGCCTGGCCAA
>CBQVAZ010000490.1:0-3418 GCA_967720205.1 uncultured Gemmatimonadaceae bacterium
CAGACCAGCCGTTCGATCCTGCCGTGCACGAAGCTGTGCAGACCGAACCGGCGCTCTCGCGTGAAGACGATCACATGGTGAGCCGCGTATTCCAGCGTGGCTACCTGTTCAATGGCCGCCTGCTGCGTCCGGCGCGGGTCGTGGTGAAGCAGTGGCGCGACGGCGGTCCACCTAACGAGTAATGGCGCAAACCAAGGACTATTACGCCGTCCTCGGCGTTTCGGCCAACGCCAAGCAGGAAGAGATCAAGAAGCAGTATCGTCGTCTGGCCAAGAAGCACCATCCGGACGCGAATCCTAACGATCCCAAGGCGAGCGATCGCTTCAAGGAGATCTCGGAGGCGTACAACGTCATTGGCGACCCTGAAAAGCGAAAGCAATACGACGAGATGCGCCGCCTCGGCGCGTTCGGCGGCTTCTCGTCAGGCGGTCCTCGTCAGCGGCCGAGTGGCACGCGTGGCGGTGGAGCCGCGCGAGAGGCGCCCGATTCCGGCAGCTTCCGCTTCCAGGACTTCGACATCGGCGGACTGGGCGGCCTCGGCGATCTCTTCGGCTCGATCTTTTCGGGCAATTCGCGTGAGGCACGCGCGCAGGCCGACGTGCAGGGCCAGAGCGTCGAGGCCACGCTCGAGATTCCGTTCCGCACGGCGGTTACGGGCGGCAAAGTCCCGATCGAGCTAGAAGTCAGCGAGGAATGCGCCACCTGCGGGGGCAACGGCGCGGCTCCTGGTGCCACGATGAAGCAGTGCCCGGAATGTGGTGGGCGCGGCGTCATCTCCTTCGGTCAAGGTGGTTTCGCCGTCAATCGGCCGTGCCCGATGTGCATGGGGCGAGGTCAGGTGCCTAGCGAGCGCTGTCCGACGTGCAACGGCGCCGGTGAAGTTCGCACGCGTAAGAGAGTGGTGATCACGGTGCCGCCTGGGACGGATACAGGCACCAAGATTCGCCTGAAGGGGCAAGGCGGGCGCGGGCGTCGAGGCGGTCAGCCGGGAGATCTTCTGATCACGTTCCAGGTGCAGCCGGACCGCTTCTTTGGCCGTGAGGGCCTGGACTTGATCGCGAAGGTGCCGCTGAACATCGCACAAGCCACGTTAGGCAGCACCGTGAGCATCAAGACGTTAGGCGGCAAGCGGGTGTCCATCAAGATCCCTCCCGGCACCAGCGCCGGGAAACGCTTTCGCGTGCGCGGCCAGGGAGTGCAGAAGGACGACAAGAAGGGCGACCTCATCGTCGAAGCGACGATCACGGTGCCCGAAGAGATGACCGAAGAGCAGAAACAGAAGATGAAGGAGTTCGCTGAGGCCGGCGGTCTCAAGTACTAGTCTTTTCAACGCGTCAACAGCAAGAGCCTGTTCGGATCACGCGGATAGGCGGATAGAACGAATCCTTGTGAGCCGAGGCAGCGCTCATAGGCCTCAGCGCGCAACTCAACAAGCGCTCGAGCCACCTTCTTGATGGCGACACGTCCCTCGCAGCCTGGCGCGAGCCGCCTCGTAGACGGCGTCCATCCCCCCACGCCCGATTTGGCGAAGCAGGACGTATGGGCTGGTCCTGTCCATCGCCCCACGCTCTCGAACCAGTGGCTCGCCCTCGCGGTCGTGCGCTGATAGGGGCGATACTCCACGCATGCTGCGGGAAGGCTGATCAGAGACCTGAGGCAAACACTGAGACGGCGACACACTTTGGTTGACCTTGATCAGGTGCGCATATGACGCAGGAGAGTTGGTCGTCCGTCGATCGCTACATCGCTGATCTTTTTGTCGGCGCTGACACGGCGCTCACCTCCGCGCTGGAGGCGAGCGCGGAGGCGGGGCTGCCTGCCATCGCCGTCGCGCCGCACGAGGGGAAGCTGCTGTACCTGCTGGCGCGCGCGATCGGCGCCAAGCGCATTCTCGAAATCGGTACGCTCGGCGGCTACAGCACCATCTGGCTCGCGCGGGCGCTGCCTAACGAGGGACGGCTGGTCACGCTGGAATACGATCCAAAGCACGCCGAGGTTGCGCGCGAAAACATCGCGCGCGCGGGCCTGTCCGATCGAGTCGACGTGCGAGTTGGTCGCGCGCTCGACACGCTCCCGGGTATCGCAGCTGAAGGCGCCGGGCCGTTCGACTTCATTTTCATCGACGCCGACAAGCAAGGTTACGTGGACTATCTCGACTGGTCGCTGCAGCTCTCGCGGCGCGGCACGCTGATCGTCGCCGACAATGTGATTCGAGATGGCAAGGTACTGGATGCCAATAGCGAAGACTCACTCGTGCAAGGCGTGCGGTATTTCAACGAAGTGTTGGCCGCCGAGCCGCGCGTGATCGCGACAGCGTTTCAGTCTGTGGGAGCAAAGGGGCACGACGGAATGGCGATCGCTCTCGTGATTGACGCATCGCGCAGCGACTCGGCGCAACGTGCGTAGATGACCGGCCTTATGACGCCGACCGACATCCTCACGGAACTCCGCAGCGGTAAGCACGAGTCGCTCGACCGGCTCGTTCCGCTTGTCTATGAGGAGCTGCGCGTCATCGCTCATCGTCGGCTGGCTGCGATGGGTCGCATCGGCACGCTGCAAACCACCGCGCTCGTGCACGAAGCCTACCTCAAGCTCGTCGATCAGTCGCGCGCAAAGCTGAACGATCGCGCTCACTTTCTCGCCGTCGCGTCGATCGCGATGCGTCATGTGCTCGTGGACCGCGCGAAGGCCCGGGCCGCGCTCAAACGCGGCGGAGATCAGCGACGAATTACGTTGGATGAAGAGGAAATCGCTGTCGACGATCAGCCGGAGGCGTTGTTGCAGTTGCACGAGGCACTGAACCAACTGGCTCGCCTGCAACCCAGACTCGCCCGCGTCGTGGAATGCCGCTTCTTCGGCGGGCTGAGCGAAGAGGAAATCGCGCAAGCCTTGGACATCACCGTGCGAACGGTACAGCGCGATTGGGTGAAGGCGCGCATGCTGCTGCGTCGCGCGATGGAGTGAGGGAGTGCATGGCCGGCGATTTCGGACCTAACGAGTGGCGTGAACTGGAGGCCGTCGTCGACCGGCTGTTGGATGCGCCGCCGGACCAGCGCGCGCTGTTGATCGCGGAGCTGAGCGGCGGCGATGCCGCTCGTCGCGCTGAGCTCGAGCGCATCGTCGAGGAATGCGAAAAGAACCACCCGCTGCTCGATCGACCCGTCGGAGAGCGTTTCGCGTCACTGCTGGACGATGAAACGGTAAGCCTGCCCCCAGTGCTCGCGGAGCGTTATCGCATCGTGCGCGAGCTGGGTCGTGGCGGAATGGCCATCGTTTACCTGGCGAACGACAGCAAGCATGACCGTGACGTCGCGGTCAAGATCGTGCGGCCCTCGCTAGTCGCCACGTTAGGCCGTGCGCGTTTTCTGCGCGAGATCGCGATCGCGGCCAAGCTCAAGCATCCGCACATCATGCCGCT
>CBQVAZ010000491.1:0-3400 GCA_967720205.1 uncultured Gemmatimonadaceae bacterium
TTTCTCCGAGGCGCATCCGCAGCGTATCGGTCGCCGGGTAAGCCTTGCCGTTGATCGTGAAATAGTTAGGCAACCCTCCTTCCATCAACATGGCCGGATACGTTAGGCCGTCGCGATAGAGCCACTCCTGTAACTGGACCACGTATTCATGATCGGCGACAGGCTCCGATCCGCTGTTCCTTGGGTGAATGATGAGCGCACCGTAGAGACCGAGAGTTTGCTGGCGATCGGGACGCGTGTGCGAGTGGTAGAAGTACGTTCCCGATTGGAGCGCGACGAACTCGTACGCGTAATGTCCGCCCGGTGGCACCGGCTCCTGCGTAATGCCGCCCGCGCCGTCCATTGCATTGGGCACGACGAGGCCGTGCCAGTGCATCGTCGCGGGTTCCGGAAGGTGATTCGTGAAGTTGATGCGCACGCGATCACCCTCGGTGAATTCGAGACGTGGCGCGGGAACCTGACGGTTGATCGCGTAGGCCGTGGTCTGGACCCGTGGAAGGATACTCCACCTGATGATCGACGCGTCGAGATCGAAGACCTTGATGCCATTGTCGATGCGCGGCTCGAGAACGTTGTCGCCGCGTGCCGAAGGCTCGGCCGTGAACGTTGCCTGACGCGGATCGGCGGCAGCCATGTCGCGCATGGCATCTGCCGGAGTGCTCGGCGTCATGATCATTCCCGGCGGCATGATCGTTCCGCGCACTTCTTCTGCGCTCACGCGCATGTTCACATACGCGGCAGGTACGAACATTCCCGCGAGCAGCGTTAGCGTCGTGAAGCCTGTCAGCGCGACGAGTTGCGGTCTCGTCACCTGCCGCGCCGGATTTGTGTGAGCATCGGAATGCGATTTCTGAGCACCGCCGGAGTGGCCGTGGCCAGCGTGACCGGCGTGCTCGTCATGGGCAACATTGTCATGGGACTTCTCTTGCCGGACGGTCATCAGGCCGTGTTTCATCCCCTTGGCAACGAGCCACACGTTGACCGGATAAGCCACGAAGAAGCCGACGACGACGCCTAACGACATCACGAACCAGAAGAGCGGTTCCGATGGCCACATCGCTCGCATATCCCGTCGCATCATCAAGAAGATCATGACGGGCGCCATGCCTGCCATCATGAGGTTCATGGACAAGAGCTCAGGAACGAACGTGCGCCGGACATTCTCGCCGTAGCTGCCGCCCATCATCCCACGCATGAAGAGCGCTTGGAAAACGAGGAGCCCGAAGAGGAAGCCGACCACATATTCGATGATCACGTCGACCCACATCGGAAATCCGAGCATCGCCGTGACCACGGCCGCAACGATGATTCCGGTCGCATCGCCTGCGACACAATGCACCGTCGATCCAACGCCTTGCTTCCACAGCGGCCTAACGAACTCCTCGTGCGATCCCGGAGCGGGCTCCTTGTCCGCCATCACGTACAGCAGGAGTCCTATCGGACCCATGTACAGCGTGACAAGGACGAATCCCCACTTCATCACGGCTGCTTCGGGGTTGTTGCGCCACTGATCGAAGGCGACGTACGCAGCAGAGAGAACCGCGATCACGAGCCACGCATAAACAACGAAATCGATCGGCTGCAGGATCATGGTGACGCTCCTGCGTGATGCTCCATCTTCATTCCTGGCATCGCATCCATCTCGCGATTGTGCACCGGGCGCCAGCGCAGGAATAGGACGAGGCCCGTCGGGGTGCGGGAGCCATACGCGCTCTCTAACGCCGCTGGCAGGTAATTGACCGTGCCGCGAATCCCGACGCCGAAGGTTGTCGCTGCGCCTCGACGAAGCTCACGGATGTAGCCAAGAGAGAAGCTGGAGACGTCGAAGACTCGGTCAGATGAAGGACCGGTCTGTAGATCGAGGTCCTCGGAGCTTTTCTGCGCGCGCTCGGCGCGTGCGAATACGGTGTTCCGTTGATCAATCACCGCTTCACTTTCCACCAGCAACGCTTGCGTTAGGCGATCCTCGCCCTCGTGCGCGTTTGCGCCCCACACGATGGATGTAGCCCACTGGCCGTCGGCGCCGAGGCGCCGGCCATGCAACACAGAGCCGGTGAGGCGATGTAGCGACTCATCCGGATCCAACGCTTCAGGACTCTTGAGGTAGCCATAACCAGCGCTCACGCTCCATTGCGAGTCCGGGTTGATCGTGAGACGACCTGAGTACGAATCAAGGGTGATGCGGTCGAAGTCGAAGCGCTTCTCGTTAGGTTCCCGGCCATTGAAAAGTGAGCCTTCGATCTTCCAGCGACGAGTGAATAGGCCGAGCGTGATCACGCCGAAGCTGATGTGCGTGGCGTCCTGCCAGTGATGGCCCAGTGGTGCCATCAAATCGTCCATCGCCGACGGGCGGTGCATGAAGGCGACGGGACCGAGGGCCGGTTCGCCGGAGGGCGCTGCATAAAGGGAAATGCCGATCGTTGATGAGAGCGGCTTTTCGTATATCGCACCGAGCTCCATCCAGAAATCATGCGGATGTTGCCGGTCGTGTAGAGGTTTGCCTTCGAACGATTCACCGCTCTGCGCGAGCAAGGGGTACCCGCGGTTAGTGACCGTCCACGGATCGAGGCTCAGCATGGTGCGGGCCTGAAAGTGTCCGCCGGCGAGCGTGCGACTGACCATCAACATCCCCCAGTTCAACGATCCCACCTGATCCGCGCCGCGTGCGCCGCTTTGGCGATCGTACTGCGCGAAGACAAAACCATGCAGCATCGCGCTCCAGTCTCCGATCGAGAAGTGATGGGCTGGCAGCGCGACGGCGTCCGGGATCCACGTCGTGCCGGATCCCATTCGGTCCATCGGGATTCCGAGTGCACCAGTCATCGATGACTGGCCCGTCGTAACAGCGCTCATTGCCGTGTCGCGCGCTTGCTGACCGCTAAGCGTTGCGGGTGCGACGATTGCGAAGGAGATGACCAAGCACCGTGCTGGGCGCACTGTATCAAGAAACATCGATTCATAGAGTAAGAGCCCGCCCGGGTGATGTACCGGGGCGCGTCGCGCCTAACGGCAACGCCGTGGGCGCGCGAGCGTGCTTGAGCTAGGCTCTTGGAGGCGGCGGGTCCGGCGCGGCAACCCGCGATGCGGGCAACAGCATGAAACCACGCGGACTCGTTAGGTGTACAGGGGCAATTGTCGCACTCGACGCGACTGATGCGAGCGCTGTGCTCGGCCCGCAGGACGCCATGGCCACGCAACACTGCGCCGCGGCTGGCGCGTCTACGGGATGCCGAGGTGAATGGTCGTCGCTCGGCTGGTGGTGCCCCGTATGGTTCACCGTCTGCACGGGAGCGTCATTGCTGGAGTCGCTCGCGCAGGCCGTGACAGCCTGCCTGAGCCACAGGTGGCTCGTGAGCGCGATGAGCAACGCCCCGACGACAGATCGTGCGCGCATGTGAGG
>CBQVAZ010000492.1:0-3393 GCA_967720205.1 uncultured Gemmatimonadaceae bacterium
CAAATGGTCGAAAACTTCGCGGCAGAGTCGCGCATGATTCTTCGGTGAGAGAAGCCGCCTAACGTTTAGTACCTTTCATTCAACGCGGCACCACGTCAACAGCCAAAACCCATACGGATTAACCGGATCGACCGATCGGGCGTCACTAAGCCGACCACAGTCACGCAAGTGCACCTATTAAGAACAAAAACACGCACCGTGCACGTACTTCCTTTCGATGGTGCGAGGGATGAATCCGGGTCTATCCGTCCATCCGTGTCATCCGTGTTGCTCTGCTGTTGATCTTGCAGTTGCCGTTCATGTCTAACGAGAGTACGTGTCGACAATCGACCGAAGCCGCTGCGTCATCGCTGGAGTAAGCTGATCCCAGGAAAAGCGAAAGCGCCAGTTGCCAGACTCTCGTCCCGGAAGATTCATGCGCGCTTCGCTGCCCAAGCCGAGCACGTCCTGCATTGGAATGAGTACCGTGTCCGCGACTGACGCGAGTGCAGCGCGGATCATCGTCCAGTTCATTTCGGCGCCATCCGTATCGAAGTATTGGCGCGCGAGTGCCTTCTCCTTTGCCACGTCCTTGGCTGTGCGCGTTGAATCGCCTGCGCCCGTCGAATTCCACCAGCCGAGCGTTGTGTCGTTGTCGTGAGTGCCGGTGTACACCACGCGCTCGCGCGGAAAGCTGTGTGGACGGAACTTCGCCGCCTGCGTGTCATTGCCGAAGGCGAATTGCAGGATGCTCATCCCCGGATATCCAAACTGCTCGCGCAGCGCTTCGACGAGCGGCGTGATGACACCGAGATTCTCGGCAACGATTGGAAGCGGTCCGAGCGCCGCGGAGATCGCGTCGAACAGCTCGGCGCCAGGCCCTTTGACCCAACGTCCGTTCACGGCTGTCGTAGCGTTGCCAGGCACTTCCCAATACGCCTCGAAGCCACGGAAGTGATCGATGCGCACGAGGTCGAACATGTCGAATGCGGCGCGCATTCTCCGGATCCACCAGTGGTAGTTGTCGGCGCGGATCGCCTTCCAGTTATAGATGGGATTTCCCCAGAGCTGACCCGTCGCGCTGAAATAGTCCGGAGGAACGCCGGCCTGAACGCGAGGGCGCCCGGTCGCGTCCAACTCGAAAAGATCGCGGTGCGACCACACGTCGGCCGAATCGTGCGCCACGTAGATCGGGAGGTCGCCCATGAGACGGATCTCGCGCTCGACGCACGCCTGCTTGAGCGCATGAAACTGACTGAAGAACAGATACTGTTCGACTTGATAGCGTTCGAGGAGCGACGTTAGGCGGCAGCGCGAATCTTCCAGCGCTTTTTCCTCTCGACGCGCCACCTCCGGCTCCCAGTTCGTCCAGGCAACGCCGCCGTGCGTCTCTTTGAGCGCCATGAAGAGCGCGTAGTCCGCGAGCCAATCCTGATTCTCGGCAACGAACGCCCGGTACGCCTGATCGGGCTCGAACCGCGCAATGGCGCGATCCATCGAGGCGCGCTTGTGTGGAATGACAGTCTCGAACTCGACGGAATGCGCTGGGAACGAACGCGCCCCATCGGTTGCCACGTGAATCAGCAGTGGATTGCCGGCGAAGGCCGAGAAGCTTTGATACGGCGAGTCGCCGTATCCGGTTGGGCCCAGCGGGAGCATCTGCCAGATCTTGAGTCCCGCATCGGTGAGGAAGTCGAGAAAGCGAAACGCCTCGGGGCCCAGCTCGCCTACGCCATTCGCACCGGGGAGCGACGTGGGATGCAGCAGGATGCCGGCCGAGCGTGGAAATTTCATGCGATGAACTGATTCGGGCTGGCGGAGGCTCTCAGCGCGTTAGGCGCCAGAGCGCGTACTGCACGGCGAGGTTCGTCGTACTCCATAGCTGAACATCGGCTCCAGTGCCATAGCGCGACGGGACTGGTTTGCCATCCTCGAAACGATAACTCCACAGCTCGCTGTGAAAGCCAGAGGCGTCCACGGCGGCTTTCACTTGATCGGCTGCGGTGCGGAGCTCGCGTACATAGGCATCGAGAGTTGCGGCGCGCGGACTGCGTTGCGCCTGCAAGATTCGGTTGGAGACGCCGAGCAGGAAGAGATTCACCTCGCGACCCCAGGCGACGCGCGGTCCGTGGTAGGGATCGCGCTCGAAGGTGCGCCACACAGCAGATGGCGCGTAAGCGTCGTTCGCGACAACGGGTCCTACGCGATCGATGAAGAGGCCGGCGGGGTAGGGGCGCACGAAGAGCCGCACGTCGCGCAGCACGGCTTCCACACCTAACGAGTCGCCGGTAGCGTTCACTTCGCCGAGAAAGAGCCGCGTGCTGGGGTCCGAGTTTGCGATGCCGATTGGTTGGGCGTTGGCGTCGAGCGAGAGCGCAAGAAACGCCAGCGAATCCTGGTCGGCTCTGTTCCCACCGAGCAGAGACGTCCAGTACGTCCTCTCGACGCTTGGCATCGCAGCCAAACGTGCAGCGACCCGCTCTCGGACGTCTGCCGCGCTCAGGCGCACGAGAAAGTGGCGCCAGGCGCCGGACCATGCATCGAGCGCACGTCGCAGTGTCAAGGAGTCATTCGCATAACGAGCGATCGGCGTTTCCGCCGTGAGCGCCGCGTCTCGCGCGGCGAAGGCGTCGAACGAGAAGCCCAGCTCGCGCATCGTGGCCAGGATTCGCGCCAGCGACTCGAGAGCATGCGGCACCCAAATCGCGTTCACATCCATCGCATAACGCCCGCCACCGTAACCAGCGTTGCTGTCGCGCCAGCTCGTGGACGCCCAGCCCGAGTCGCGCGCGGCAAACGACACGAGGTTCGCCGCCGTCTGATCTCTCGTGTACGCGTCGGTCATGCGTGCGACGAGCGCCAGCTCGCGCAGCAGTCGAGCGAGTCTCGTTCCGGTGCCATCCGTCGAGTCGAGCAGGAAAGCGAGTTTGGCGTCTCGCGAGACGGTTGAGTCGGTGATCCAGCGTGCGACGAGCACCGGCAGCTGGAACTCGTCGTCTATCATGTGATAGTTCTCGCGCACGCGGCGGCTCTCACGGAGCACGAGATAGGCGCGAGAGAGCAGGCTATCCGCCTTGCGAGTCTCGCGGAGACGCGCGGCACTGAGATACGCGCTCACCAGCCGGGTGTATTCGGCGGCGCTCTCGCGCACGGCCTGTCCACCTAACGCTTCTTCGTGGCTTACCTGGCCAGAAGACGAGAGCTTGCGTAGCACGCTGGATATCGCGAACTGAGACATCTCGGGTCGCCAGATCGAGCGCATCATGAGCGCGCTCACGAGAATGTCGCGACCGAAGTACGTGGCGTACGTCGGCAACCCGGCCATGAGCTTCTCGTGCGAGACGAGCAGCTCCACGCCGCGCGTCTGCCGTTCCAGCCAGCGCGCCCGCACCGCAGCGCTGTCGCCACTCGCTG
>CBQVAZ010000493.1:0-3383 GCA_967720205.1 uncultured Gemmatimonadaceae bacterium
CGTCTCGCCGCACAACAGCAATTGGTGCAGTACGTTGGCGCGCTGCGCCTCGCGAATGAACGCGTCCAGATCCAGCTCGCGTCCGTTGACGCGGCCGAAGAAGACCTCCGCGTTCAGCAACAGCGCTATTCGTTAGGTGCGTCGACTTTGCTCGACCTTTTGACTTCGCAACTGACATTGAACCAGGCCCGGGCGTCGCTCATTCAGGCGCGCCTCGACGCCCGCGTCGCGCGAGCGCAGATCGAAGCGCTCATCGGGCGTGAACTCCGTTAGGCATCGAGATACTACCGTGAACGCACGCATGGTTGGTGGGGTGTTGTCCGCCGCGCTCCTGGCGAGCTGCGGCGGCAGCAAACAGGTGGCCGTCGAGATTCCGACCGTCGCCGTCGAGAGGCGCGACATCGTGCTCGACGCAACGGCCTCCGGCACCGTGGAGCCGATCAACGTCGTCGAGGTCAAGTCGAAGTCTTCCGGCCAGATCACGCGTATGACCGTGGAGACAGGCTCGATCGTGAACCGCGGCGACCTGCTCGTGCAACTGGATACGCGCGATGTGCAAAACCAGTACGATCAGGCCAAGGCCGATCTCGCTGCCGCCGAGGCGCGGCTCAAGGTTACCGACGCGCAGAAGAAGCGGTCGGACGAGCTCTTTCAGCAGCGCATCATCACGGCCCAGGAACACGAGACGTCACAGCTCGACTTCGCCAACGCGCAAGCCGACATTGTGCGCGCGCGGACGATGGCTGACATCGCGCTACAACGTCTCGAAGACGCCACCGTAACCGCGCCGGTCACGGGAACCGTCATCGAGAAAACGGTCTCGTTAGGCCAAGTCATCACTTCGGCCACCAGCAGCGCCAGCGGCGGCACGACGATCCTCAAGATGGCAGATCTGGGACAGGTGCGCATGCGCGCTCTGTTCAACGAAACGGATATCGGATCCGTGCAGCCGGGTCAGGATGCAACGGTCACAGTCGACGCCTATCCGGATCGGCCGTTCCGCGGCAGAGTGGAGAAGATCGAGCCGCAAGCGGTCGTGCAGCAGAGCGTGACGATGTTCCCGGTACTTGTGACGCTCGCGAATCGCGAGGGGATGCTCAAGCCGGGCATGACCGGCGAAGCTTCTGTTCTCGTCGACAGACGCGATGCCGTGTTGGCCGTGCCTAACGATGCTGTACGCAATGTTCGCGAAGGCGTAGCGACGGCCGTGCAGCTCGGGCTCGATCCCGACTCGGTGCAAGCCGAAGTCCAGAGACAAATGGCCGCCTCGTTCAGCAGTGGAATGGGCGGCATGTCCGGCAACGGCAGCGTGAACGGCCAGCCCTCAGCGCCCGGCGCCGCGAGTGCTCCCAAGGGGATGACAGCGCGCGAATCGCGCGGCGAAGTCGCTCTCGTTTCGCAACAAGGTTTCCAGCAGCAGCTGCCCGAAGTCACTGACGAACAGTGCAAGCAAGTGCGCGACGCCTTCGCTAAGCACCCGGACGCGCAAGGCAAGTTGCAGGCGCTCTTCCAGCGCATGCGCGCCGGCGAGCTCGACATGCAGCAGATGCGCACGGAGACCGAAGCCATCTACAAGACGTTAGGTGTCGACGGCCGCGTCGCGCGCGCCTGCCAGATGCGTGAGCGGGGCGGCCAGAGCGGACGCGGCCGGCTTGGCGGCGCTGCCGCGGCCGCGGGCAACGACCTGCGCGGCGCGCAAACGAGCACGCCAACACCTAACGCGCAGCGCTCGGGAACGACGGCGTCGCAACCTAGGACGACAACCTCTGCACCGGTGACGGCTGGCGAGTTTTCATCGGCGCGCGGGCGCGCGCGGCCCGCTCTCGTCTTCGTCTCGGACAGCAACACGTACAAGCCGCGCGTCGTGCGCATCGGCGCGTCCAACCTCGATTACACTGAGATCGTGAGCGGCCTGCGAGAGGGCGAGAAGGTCGCGCTTCTCTCAGTCGCGCAGCAGGCGGCTAATCGCGCGCAGCAGAACGAACGCATTCGAACGATGACGGGCGGCGGCATGCCCGGCATGCAGCAGCGCCCGACGACCCAAACGCCGGGTCGCACAAGGCCGTAGGCGATGCTGCTCTACGAAGTCTTCGCTGTCGCGCTCACGGCGCTACGGGCGAACAAGCTTCGCTCGATCCTCACCATGCTGGGGATCGTGATCGGCGTCTCGGCCGTCATCGCCATGATCGCGCTCGGCAGCGGCGCCCAGAAGGCCGTGAACGATCAGATCCAGTCGTTAGGCACGACGCTGTTGACTGTAATGCCAGGACAGCAGCGCGGCGTCGGCGGCTTCGTCTCGCAGGACGACCGCGCGCGCCTGACGATGAAAGACGCAGTGGCTCTGGAAGAGCGATCCACGTCTCTCGCCGCGGTGCAGCCGGAGATGTCGCGCACGTTCCAGATCCAGTATCAGAATCAGAACACCAGCACGCAGGTCACCGGCACGTCGTCGAATTATCTGACGGTTCGTAAGTACGATCTGGCGGCCGGGCGGATGTTCACCTCCGCCGAGGACAACGCGAAGGAACGTCTCGCTGTGCTGGGCCCTGAGGTTGTGAAGAACCTTGGCTTTACAGCGATGGACGCGCTTGTCGGTGAGCCGATCCGTATCCGCGGGATCCAGTTCATTGTCGTCGGCGTGCTCAAGTCAAAGGGACAAGCATCGCCCTTCATGAATCCGGATGATCAAATTCTGATCCCGCTCCAAACCGCGCGTTATCGCGTGATCGGCACTGACCGGGTGCGCTCCATCAGCGTTTTGGCGATGAGCGAAGCGCGCATTCCCGAGGCGATGGCCGACATTCAGAGGATCCTGCGGCGCGAGCATCGCACGAGGCAGGGTCGCCCGGACGATTTTCAGATCCGGAACCAAACGGACTTCTTGAACATCTTCTCCGAGACCACGCAGGTATTCACGTACTTGCTCGCCGGGATCGCCGCCGTGTCCTTGCTCGTCGGCGGCATCGGCATCATGAACATCATGCTGGTCTCCGTCACCGAGCGCACGCGCGAGATCGGCGTGCGCAAGGCGTTAGGCGCGACTAAGCTCAATATCCTGCTTCAATTTCTCATCGAAGCGATCGTGCTGTGTTTGTTAGGCGGTCTCCTCGGCGTGCTTCTGGGCGCGGGCGTGGCGAGCATTCTCCACGACTCGCTGCAGTGGAACACGCAAGTTTCTCCCGCGTCGATCGTTCTTGCGTTCGGATTCTCGGCGGCCGTTGGGTTGATCTTCGGCGTCTGGCCCGCGCGACGCGCGGCGCGACTCGATCCGATCCTGGCGCTGAGGTACGAATAGCAGCAAGTCCAGCGTAGGAGGGAGATGCCGCATGTTACTTGGCCTCTTCCTTGGGTGGCTCCGCCCTTTCGTGCACGACGTCCTCGAT
>CBQVAZ010000494.1:0-3378 GCA_967720205.1 uncultured Gemmatimonadaceae bacterium
AGGCCAAAATGTCACTGAGTCGCCGGCGAGTTTCAACAGCGAACGGGACATCCCCGTAGTGAACCGTCTAACACGGCTTGCAGCCGACGGCGCTCGTATGATTGCGAAGCGCCGCGGCTGAAGCGCCGGCGTTAGGCGGTTTCGGACAGGAGGTGGTGCTCATGTGGATGCAGATCGCGTGGCGGAGTGATTTGCCGCTTTCGGAATGCGAGGAAGGAGCGCCTGGGGAAAATGCCACGACGGTCCTTCCTCGTCATTCGCTCGGGCTCTCCGCTCGTTGTGGCCAGGCCATCTGGGCGGCTGTTCCGCCTGTTTGTCGCCGGCGGCCCCACGCGGGTACTGCTCGCGCCCTACTTCTACGGGTTCCTCATCGACAAACACGGCGCGACAGAAATCCGCGGCCGCTTGTTCCCATCGCCCGTCGCACAGGCCGCGGTGGTTCTCTGTGTATTCGTGCTGGTGCTGCTAGGTCTCGCCGTGGCAAAGGGTGTGGTCGCGTCGTTCCTCTCGATCCTACTCTTTGCGTTTCTCACGATCTGCGCCGCACTAGCGGCACTGGGTTGGGGCACGGGTCGTCAAGGCTCCGATCTCATCACGACATCGATCGAGAATACGTTTCGCGCTCACCGCCTAACATCCGAGTGGAGCCGGCGCGCCGCCGAATCGTGATCGCGCGCGGCTCATTCGTAGACGTTAGACCGCCTTCCTGATACTACAGCACTATGGGCAGATTGAGATTCAAGAACACGGTCCTCTGGGAGGGCCCATCAGAGTTGCACTTCCTCTGTCGGGTGCTCAACATCGGGCGATCGACCGACGAACTGAAGATCATCGTGACTGAGCCAGATTCGCCGACCGGGGCCATGTATACGGAGGGCAAGGGTCGATTCACGGGCACTGAGCTGGTTCGCCTACAAACGGAGCTCTCGTATCACAGCGACGGTACCCTTCTACAAAAGATGCCTTCGTACAACCCGCGGACATCGACTGAATACCGTAATCCATCTGGTGTTGGCGCACGCCGTCTGCCGCTCGATCAGATTCGCCAGTGGGAGCCGTTTGCGCGTTACACGGTGATTCGTGCCATTCCGCATGGTCGGCTCTCTGAAGGTGACGTCCTGGTCGCTCGTGATCCCAAGGTACTCAATGGCAGTCCCTTCGCTTGCTTGTTTTCGCTCGGTCCGACTTCACTAGTTGACCCGGGCGATATGCCAGGAGTCGCGCGACGTCGGATCGTCGCCATCGCATCTGGAATCGATCTCCTTTTGGAGTTTCGAGCGAGCTCATATCGTGGCGAAGTGCTGCGGCTCCCGAACACGGGGAAACCGATATTCATGGCCAACAATGTTCTCGAAATCGTGGAGCGTCGAACGGTTTGGCATAGCGCAGTGACGACGACCTGGCGTTAACAATGGCGGCCTAACAGCGTTTGCAGCCGACGGCGGCCGGTGCCATCATCAGCCGTCGCGGCTGAAACGCAGACGTTAGACCGCCGACCGAAGAGCAGCTGGTGCCCATCACGGGCCGCCGGGCTCCTCCTGGGTTCGGAAAGATCAGGAATCCCGTGAACACCCAGAAAGACCAGATTCCGGCGCGCTCTGCAGCGAACAACCGAGTCGCTGCGAAGCCCAGGAAGTGACGCCTCGGGCAGTTCGTCGGGCTCTTCAAACATGGCGTTTCGGTTATCCTGACGATGTGAGTCCTACTGTCCTGCGGGTGCGCGGGTTTCGCTTTTACTTTTTCTCGCGCGAAGAGCCCCGGATGCACGTACACGTGCACCATGCAAACGGCGAAGCAAAGTTCTGGCTCGAACCGACCGTGGCACTGGCTGCGTCCTACGGGCTCAACGCGCCCCGCGTGAACGAGGCCTCGAAGCTGATTGAGGAGCATCTTGATGAAATCCGCCGCGCCTGGGGCGAGCACTTCCCCGGTTGAAGTCACCAACGTATCGACCCACGGGTTCTGGATCTTCGTCGGCGAGCGCGAGTTGTTCGTGTCATTCCGGGACTTCCCGTGGTTTAAAGACGCGTCAATCGGAGCGATCACCCAAGTGGAACTTCCCAGCCCCCATCATCTGTACTGGCCAGAGTTGGACGTGGATCTCGCAGTCGAATCTATCGAGCATCCTGAGAAGTACCCATTGGTAAGCACGCGGTCTAACAAGACGCTGCAGCCGACCAGCCGCGCGCGAAAAACTCGGGCAAAACCGAGAAAACGATCTCGCGCGGCTCGCGGCTGAGCGCCGATCGTTAGCCGGACAAGCATATGAACCGACGCGGCCACGGAACAATCACGGTTGTCTTACTCGGGTTGGGAACGGTCGCGGCGTTCGCCCAGCTGAAGACGACGGACCAGGTGGCTGTTGAAACGTATCGATCGGCCATCAGATCGGCGGAATCCGGGCGCTCTACACGAGGGATCGAGTCGGCATTCTCGGCGCTTGCGTCGATGCGTGAAGCGTTGCTGGAGGTGCGGAACGGCCAGAGTGTGCTCGAGTCGCTACCCGATGAGGACTTCCGCCGTCTGGGGCGTGATCTCACCGGTGTGGTCGTCAATCGTGAAGGAGACCGTGTACGTCATGCCAGATGTGGACTACTTCATGACACTCGCTGCCGCGCGAGGTGATGGAGCGGATCGCGCCTACTGTGCGGCGCTCAAGGCCACGTATCCGAAATCTGTATGGCCCGTCTATGTCGATCAACAAACCGATTTCAGCGGCTGCATACGGTTCGGCAGCATGAGCCTGGTCGACACATATCGCGTCTGGTCAGACTTTCAGCGCAAGTTTCCAGGTCGCTACGCCACGGGCGCAAGGAAAGAAATCGATGCCGCGATCGAGGACTTGACGGAATCGACGTGCGCATGCGGGGCGAAGGCCGCCGTCGAACAGGAGTTGCAGCGGTTCCTCCGAGATTTTCCGACGTCCTCGATTCGAGTGAAGATCGATCAGCGCCTGGAAGCTTTGCGCACCGGTCCCTCCGATATACGACTGAATTGCCATGGCGGATAAAGTGCGTCGTGAAGCCGGCTAACCCGCGTTTGCAGCCGACGGCGGCTGGTGCAATCATGAGCCGCCGCGGCTGAAACGCAATCGTTAGCTAAGAGGTCCGCCCTACCTGAGCGCCGGCGAGGACGGGCTGCTTCACGGTCTTCCGCCGCTTCAGCCGATCCTGCATGTTCTCCATGTAGACGTAGAACACGGGCGTGACGTAGAGCGTGAGCGTCTGGCTGACGAGGAGGCCGCCGACGACCGCGAGTCCGAGCGGCCGCCGCGCCTCGCCGCCAGCGCCCCACCCGAGCGCAATCGGCAGCGTCCCCATGAGGGCCGCCATCGTCGTCATCATGATCGGGCGGAAGCGCACGAGACAGGCTTCGTAG
>CBQVAZ010000495.1:0-3377 GCA_967720205.1 uncultured Gemmatimonadaceae bacterium
TGCGTGAGGCCATCGGCGAGGCCCATCTCTTCGGACATGTTCAGGCCGATTCGCTTTGGGTTGCGCGCCCGCACGAACGCGGCGAGGTCCGCGCCATCCTGGCTCACATCGTATGCCCCGCAGCGGGCGCGATGGTGATCGGTGATGCCTAACGCGGCACGTTCGATGCGATCGCCCCCGCGATCGCTGAAGATATAGTAACCGATACTCCCGACGTAGCCGCGCCCTAACAGCTCCCACTGCGGATCGTAGTGGCCCTCTTTCATCGCCACGATCCACATATCGATGCCGTTCTCGCGCATCGCCTCGGGAAGGATGTAGTCGAACTTCTCGCGCCGGATCTGACAGAGGCGGTCCCAGCGGACCTTCGCCTCCTGCGCCTGCGCCGCGCTTGGGCCGATCAGAGCGAAGGCGAGTCCCAGCACGTGGCTCACGCGTCCCTTCCTGAACCATAAAGTCATATGATGTCTCGACGCCTAACGGGTTACCCACAGGGCCGGGGGTTTGCGAAACTCGTGACCTCGCGGCGAGCTGTCACGCTCCGCGTGAAGCCTAACGTGGGGCCAGCGATCGAGTAGTGAACGGATGACAAGTCGTGCCTCGAGTCGCGCCAGCGCCGCACCAAGGCAATAATGCCTTCCAAAGCCGAAGGACAAGTGATCGCCTGAATTGCTGCGCGTGATGTCGAAGCGGTCCGGATCGGCGAAGTGAGTCGGATCGCGGTTCGCCGCACCGATCATGCACTGCACGATGGCGCCCTCGTCGATCGAAACGCCGCGCACCGTCACGGCGCGAGTCGCGTAACGCGTGCACGTTTGCACGGCCGGCTCCCACCGCAGAGACTCCTCGATCGCGGCGTCGAGCAGCTGATCGTCGCGCGCCACTGCCGAACGCGCATCGTCGTGCGTCAACAGCGCCCATAAAGCGTTAAGCATCGCCGCTTCGGTTGTTTCGATGCCGCCGAAGAGCACGATGAGTGTGTTCGAAAGTAGCTCCTCGCCGCTCAGTCGAGCCGGCGGTGCAAGAGAGACAAGGTGGCTGATCAGCGATCCTTGCGCCTCCTCCGAGATCGGCGCGATCAGCTCGGAGACGGCGCTGCGAAACGCAGCCGCCGAGTTACGACCTTGCGTGCGCGCGATCGAACTATGGTCGTGCGTGGCAAGCGACGCTGCGAAAGCATCGTACCACTCGCGGATCTTGCCGTGCATCTCCTCCGGGATGCCGATGATGTCCGCCACGACAGCCAGCGCCAGCGGACCGGCGACGCTCGCTCGCAGATCCAACGCCTCGTTAGGTGGAAGCGCCGCGAGCAGCTCGCTCACGCGGGTGGCCACGATCGGCCGAGCGTTGACCTCGACCGCTCGCCGGTTGAATGGCGGCGCACATACACTCTTGTAGCGCCGCTGCGCCTCGCCTTCGGCGCTCAGCATCTGCGCGCCGAACGTGCCGCGAATCGGCGATGCGGGGTGATCGGTGCTGAAGGTGTCGGGATCGCGCAGGATCTCGAGCACGTCATCGCGACGCGTCACGAGCCACATTTCACCGCCGACTGAGTGTGCGCGAGCAACAGGCGCTTCCTCACGCAAGCGATGAAGCGTCGGGTACGGATCCTGAGCCAGCCATTCGATGTCGATCACGCCACCTGCCATCGGCTCAGACCTCTGACCTCTGACCTCTGACCTGTCTATCTTCGGCACGTGACTACAATCGCCGCCAAAACGGAGCGAAGCGAGACTCCTCCGCCCGATCCCGTCCAAACTGTCCCGCACTGGATCGGCGGCCGACCGGTCAGTTCCTCGACAGGCCGATCGGGCGACGTCTTCGATCCGACCGCCGGCCGCCTCACGCGGCGCGTCGCCTTTGCAGACCTCAACGTCGTCGAGCAGGCCGTTCAGTCTGCAGCCAAGGCGTTCGAGGAATGGGGCGCCGCCTCACCGCTGCGTCGCGCGCGCGTGATGTTCCGCTTCCGCGAGTTGATCGATCAAAACCGCGAAGAGTTGGCTCGCATCATCGCCAGCGAGCACGGCAAGGTCTTTAGCGACGCGCTCGGCGAAGTGCAGCGTGGCCTGGAAGTCGTCGACTTCGCCTGCGGCATTCCGCATCTCATGAAGGGCGAGTTCGCCAATCAGGTCTCTTCGGGAGTGGATGCCTGGTCTCTGCGTCAGCCGTTAGGCATCGCCGTGGGGATCACACCGTTCAATTTCCCGGTGATGGTGCCGCTCTGGATGCTCGCTCCCGCCATCGCGTGCGGCAACGCGTTCATTCTCAAGCCTTCTGAAAAAGATCCTTCGGCTTCCGTTAGGCTTGCCGAGCTGCTGATCGAGGCGGGAGCGCCGCCGGGAGTCCTGAACGTCGTTCATGGCGATCGCGTCGCCGTCGATGCGCTGCTCGCCCACCCGCGTGTCGACGCCGTGAGCTTTGTCGGATCCACGCCGGTCGCGCACTCGATTTATGTCAGCGCGGCTGCCGGCGGCAAACGCGTGCAGGCAATGGGCGGTGCCAAGAACCATCTCATCGTGATGCCTGACGCCGACATGGATCAGGCTGTCGACGCCATAATCGGCGCCGCGTACGGCTCCGCCGGCGAGCGCTGCATGGCGATTTCGGTCGCCGTTCCCGTGGGCGAGGAGACGGCAGACACGCTGGTACAGCGACTCGCACAACGCGTGCGCGCGCTCAAGATCGGGCCCTCGTTAGGCTCCGACGCCGAAATGGGTCCGTTGGTTACGCGCGAGCACCGCGAACGGGTCGTGAGCTACGTGGACGTCGGCGTCGCTGAAGGCGCGACGCTGGTCGTCGACGGTCGCCCGCTGCGCGTCCCGGCATCGGAAAACGGGTTCTTCCTCGGTGGCTGCCTCTTCGACAACGTGACGTCGGAGATGCGCATCTATCAGGAAGAGATCTTCGGACCCGTCCTGTGCGTCGTGCGTGCCGCGACCTTTGACGAGGCGCTCGGCCTCGCCAGCGATCACGAGTTAGGCAACGGCGTGTCGATCTTTACGCGCGACGGCGACGCGGCACGCGAGTTCATGCACCGCGTGCAGGTCGGCATGGTCGGCATCAACGTGCCGATTCCAGTGCCGCTCGCGTTCTTCTCGTTCGGCGGATGGAAGCGCTCGAGCTTCGGCGACCAGTATCAGCACGGAATGGACGGCGTGCGCTTCTATACGAAGCTCAAGCACGTGACGTCGCGCTGGCCAACCGGGATCCGCAGCGGCAGCGAGTTCACGATGCCGCTGCACGGCGAGGCGACTCCGAAGAGTTGAAGTCGCGAGGTGGGCATTCCCTCCGCAGCTAGCACCCGCAGAGCGCTCGCGACCCCCGCATGCTATCGCATGCGCACGCTCGCTGCGGGTGACGCTGCTACGGGAACACCC
>CBQVAZ010000496.1:0-3371 GCA_967720205.1 uncultured Gemmatimonadaceae bacterium
ACCCTCGGCGGTATCACCCGCGAATCGCGATAGCGCCGCAGATATGGACCGATGACTCGCGCATTGAGCAGCCGATCGTACAGGCGCTGCGAGCTGCGCGCGTAGCACCATGCTGCCAGTAGCAAAAAGCAGGTGGTTGGCAGCAGCGGGACGAAAATCCCGAGCAGCCCAAGGCCGAGTGACAGCGTGCCGCAGATGAGCAGCGCCCATCGTCGCGTGCCGCTGGCGCGCACGGGAGTCGCGTCGCTCAGCTCACTCGCTGCCGTATTCATGGTTGTACCAGGCTCGTACTGCACGTCTGCAAGATCGGCTTCCCGCCACCGCTATGGAAGCTCCGCCATAGCCCATTGGTTGTACTTTTCCGGCACATGCACGTCCCGCGCATCTCCTGGCGCCGCGTTCGCCGTATCGCGCTGTACACCATCATTGTAGCCGCTGTTGCGCCGTGGCTTCTGGTGCTGCCGCTCTCGTTTGTGCAGCCACCCACGACGGCGGTCATACTCACGCGCACAGTTCAGCGTTTGTTCCAGTGGAAGCGCCCCATCTATCCGCGACGCTACGTCGTGCCTCACCGGCTCATCAATCCCGCGCTGCATCGCGCCGTGCTCGCGGCGGAGGACGACCGTTTCTTCCTGCACTACGGGCTGGACTTTATCGAGATCGAGAACGCGCTCGAGCGGCGCCGTCGCGGTCGCCGGCTCCGCGGGGCGTCGACAATCACACAGCAAGTCGCGAAGAATCTGTTCCTGTGGGAAGGACGCTCGTTCGTGCGCAAGGGTCTCGAAGCCTACATTGCGCTCGTCATGGAGACCTGCCTAACGAAGGAGCGCATCCTCGACCTGTACCTCAATCTCGCCGAATGGGGCGACGGCGTCTTCGGCGCCGAAGCGGCCTCCCGGCGGTACTTTCGCAAACCGGCGGCGCGCCTTACGCGTGACGAAGCGGCGCGTCTCGCCGCCGTCCTTCCTGCCCCGCGTCGCTGGTCGCCGCTCGGCGCCGTGGCTCGACGCCGCGCCGAGATCATTCTGCAGCGGATGTATTACGCCGCTCCGCGGGAGGTAGCGCCAGAACCCTCGCGCCGCCGTTAGGCGGCGTCAGCAGGCGCTCGCCGAATTCCACGACGCGACGCGCCGCGAACCCGAGGGCGGCCCCGATCGCGGTCGCCCAATCGATGGGCGCCGGCACGCCAGCTTCCTGCAAGGATCGCAGGATCGGCCCGCGCAATCTGATCGCGATCGGCGCGGCGAACGTGACGGCGTTGAAGTACTGGTCGTAGCGCGCACCAAGGCCTTCGATGAGCGCCGCCGTGCGCGCGAAATACACCATCTCGCTGGGTAGCGTTACCGGCCAATCGTACAGCGTCGCCATCACCTCGTTGGCGACGAGCTCCAACCGCTCCTGCATCGTCCCACGGTCATACGCAATCGACATGAGACGCTCGGCGAGGCCGTGCAGCTTGGTCAGATCAGCGTGCGGGTCGATCAAGCCTAACGAGCGGAAGCCTTCCAGCGTTCCGGTGACGTCGCGCCGGATGGCGGCGAAGACGGTCCGCACGAGGTTGCGCCGCATCTCCTTGGGGACTTCGATGACCATCCCGAAGTCGAGCAGCACGACGCTTCCTTCCGGTGTGACGAGCAGATTCCCCGGATGCGGATCGGCGTGAAAGAGTCCGTCGATCAGCATCATCTGGATGTACAACTCGATCACCTTGGCCACGATTTGTCGCGGCGACGGAATGTCCGACGGCGTGAGCCGATCGATGCGCTTCCCCTCGATGTACTCCAACACGAGCACGTTAGGCCGCACCAGCTCGGGGATCACGTGCGGCACGATCACACCCGTCGTCTTCGCGAAATTTGCCCGGATTGTAGTCGCGAATACGGCCTCACGCTCGAAATCCATTTCTTCAGGGATGCGCCGTGCGAACTCCTCGACGACAGTGCGCGCGTTCTTGATGTGCGGATTTGGGAAGTGCCGTGCGATCCAACGCGCGAGCGGGACGGCGATGCGGATGTCTTGCCGGACGAGCTCGCGCACGCCAGGGCGCAGCACTTTCACGGCGACGTCCTGACCCTGGAACTGCGCACGATGCACCTGCCCAAGGGAAGCGGCGGCGACAGCGACGTCGTCAAAGCGCTCGAAGATTGACTCGACTGACCTGCCATACGACGCCAGCAGAATGGCGCGGATGCTCGCTGTCGGCGAAGGTGGGACCTGATCGGTGAGCTTGCCGAATTCGCCGACGTAGGGCTCGGGCAAAAGATCCGCGCGGGCGGCGAATACCTGACCGAGCTTGATGAACGTCGGGCCTAACGATATGACAGCGTCGACGAGTCGTTGCGCTCGCCGCTGATGGAACTCCCACGAGCGCTCGAGCGGAGCGCCGGCTACGAAGTAGCGCCGCCTGTCACGCCAGAACGACGCGACGAGGGGGCCAAGTCGCGCGACGATCACCAACGCACGCCACATGTTTTACTCTAGAACGCCGGGAACATCGGCCGCATCCATGGCGTTCGGGCCAACACGAGCAGCAGCGAGAGCGTGAGCAGTATTGCCGCGATGCGCCAGCGAGCGGCGTCAGTGGCTGCCTTACGAGTGCGCGCCAGCGCGATGTGCGCCAAGGCTAACCCGACAAACATTGCAAGTGGATGCTCGATCACGAACAGGCGAAGCGCCGGATCTCGCATCGCCGCGCCCATGTTGCCAAATCCCGTTCGTGTCAGTGGGCTGAGCCACACATAGAGCAACAGTCCGAGCAGAAACTGCAGTCCGAACGTGTTCGCATACGCAGCGGCTATAGTACGATCGCGCGGCGTCCAGGCTGCGCCGGTGAAGAGGCCTCGATAGCTATTAAGAAGAGCAATGACACCCGTCAGGAGGACAACCCACCTGAGGATGTTGTGTGCGGCAAGAACGAAGGAGTACATGAGCGAGAGATAGAGGGGCCGGCCCCGTCGCGCCAGCGTTCCCACTGTCACTATCGAGCTCTACATTCGCCCTTAGACTCAGACCTCAGACCTCAGACCTCAGACCTCGATCTAATGAAGTCGCTGCTTCTTCTCGCGCTGGCTGCTTCTCCGCTCCTCGCTCAACACACGTTCTCCGATCCGGGCAACACGTACGACCCGAAAGTCCCCACGCCTAAGTCGTTGTTAGGCTACGAATTCGGCGAGCAGTTCACATCTCACCAACGCATGATGCGCTACGTCGAGCGCATCGCCGCCGCAAGCAAGCGCGTCAAGGTCGACACCGTCGCGCACTCGTTCGAAGGTCGCGAGATGCTGGTGATCGCGATCGGCAGTGAAGCGAACATTGCGCGCGTCGCCGAGCTGCAGCGTGACGCACAGCGCATCGCGGATCCGCGCGGCGCG
>CBQVAZ010000497.1:0-3361 GCA_967720205.1 uncultured Gemmatimonadaceae bacterium
CGCTCGATCGCGCGATCGCTGCGCGCGAGTCGTTCGGCGCCGCCGGACGCGCGTGGGTGGAGCGCGAATCGTCGTGGGAGGCGTTCGACGCGCGCCTGGCGCAGCTCGTCGCGCTGACGGCGTCGTGAGAGGCCCAAGCGCATGACGAACCCGAGCCTGATGGTCGTCGTTCAGCGCTACGGCGACATCGCTGGCGGTGGCGCTGAGCCGCACGCGCGCTCACTGGTCCAGCGGCTTCGGCCGTACTTCAACATCGAAGTCGCGACCACCACCGCGCGCGACTACTGGACCTGGGCCAACGAATTCACCGCGGGACTCACCGCGGTCGACGGCGTGCCGGTGCATCGCTTCGCGGTCGAGCGCGGGCGCTCGCGCGACTTCCGGCTGCGCGAACGGCGCGCGTTCTCACAGACCCACACGCTCGCCGACGAGCGCGCGTTCGTCGAGGCGCAGGGTCCGGTCGCGCCGGACCTGCTCGAGCACGTGAACAAGCGCGGCCGCCAGGTCGATCACCTGCTCTTCTTCACCTACATCTACTACCCGACCGTGCTGGGGCTGCCGCTCGCGCCGGAGCGCGCGGTGCTCGTCCCGACCGCGCACGACGAGCCCGCGATCCGGCTCGCGATCTACAAGCCCGTCTTCTGCGCGCCGCGCGCGATCGCATACAACACCGCGGAGGAGCGCGCGATGGTCCACGGGCTCTTCCACAACGAACGCGTGCCGAACGAGGTCGTCGGTGTCGGCGTCGACGTGCCGGCGGATCGGTCGGCGGATCGTTTCCGCCAGCGCTACGCGATCGAGGGCCCGTACTTCCTCTACGTCGGCCGCATCGTCGAGAGCAAACAGTGCGGGCAGCTGTTCGACGCGTTCGCGCGCTGGCAGGACTCGCGCGGAACACGCGCGACGCTCGTGCTCATGGGCCACCGCGAGATGCCGGTGCCCGATCGTCCAGACATCCGGCTTCTCGGCCGCACCTCCGACGAGGACAAGTTCGACGCGCTCGCGGGCTGCGTCGCGCTGGTGCAGCCGAGCCTGCTGGAGTCGCTCTCGATCATCGCGCTCGAGGCCTGGGCATGCGGCCGTCCAGTGATCTGCGACGTGCGCTCGCCGGTGGTGTGGGGGATGACCTATCGCGCCGGCGCCGGCCTCGCATATCGAAACGCCGCCGAGTACGCGGAGATCTCCGAGATGCTCATCGGCCGACCACAGCTCGCAGCCCGACTCGGTGAAGCCGGTCAGTCATTCGTCGCGCGGACCTACACCTGGCCGCGCGTCGTCGAGACGTATCTCGACCTCTTCGCCGAGGTGCGCGCCCGCAACGCCTGATCTCGACGAACAAGCACTGACGGCGATCAAGCCCTTGACTTGTTCAGTATTGTGCCCTGCAAGAGGGGGTTGAAATGCAGGAGAAGCAGCACGAATTCAAGGTGACGATCGACGGAATCGCACTGACCGAAAAACAGCGCGAAAGCATTAACACAGCGATCCAACAGGCCGTGCTCGCGCAGATGGATACCCTCCGCTTGCGCGAGGCCATCGTGACCCGCCTCCAAGACCATCCGGGGGGAATCGCGATCGGACCTAGAGGCAAGTAAATGCCTCACGCATGTCCGAGTGGGCGTTGTCGGGAGGGAGCCGCGCTGCTCGCGGTGCGTGACGGCGAGTCCCTGGGCTACATAACCCCCGCGTTACCGGTCACCGCTGACTTCGTGAGGCGCGTCGCCGGAACTGCTCCGGAGCGCCGGTTTCGATTCACCGAGCGTTGCGTCGAAGCGGGCTGCGGGCAATGGGCCGGCAATCAGTGCGGTTTGATCCAGCGCCTCCTCGCGTCGAGCCCCTCACCAAGCGATCCACGGCAGGCGCCTTGGTTGCCGGCGTGCGCCATCCGGGAGACGTGTCGCTGGTTTGCGCAGGAAGGTCCGCGCGCCTGTGGTGTGTGTCCGGAGGTCGTTCGAGACAACCGCAGTCAGCTCTATCCGATCGAATTCGCCATCGAAACCTGAACTCACCGCGGATCATTCGTGGCACGCGCGGTGGCGCGTGAGGAGGTCATCGTGCCGGACCCTGTTCCGTCGACGACTCGGACGCAGATGACTACGATCGCTGAGGTTGCACGCGCTGGCACTGACGCCCTCGAGCTGCTCGCGCGTCTCGACAACGCGGAGCGCTACGCCGTGGGAAGCCTGGTGATCTCGGGTATCACACTCGGACGCTCGGCGTGGCTGTCCAGCGACCGCGCGGAAGTGGACAGGTTCCTGTCGCTTTTCGAGGAGCGCTGCTTCGTCAAGAAGCCTTTGAATTTCTCACGGGGCGACTGCTACGACGAGTCCATCGCGTACGCGTCTGGGATGGCAAGTTGTGAGAAGAAGACAGGCAAGGAGAAACAGCTGTGCGAGTTGGAGGTCGAGGTAAAGTCGGGCGGTAGGCTCATTGAGTGCCAGATGAGGCTCATCAATGAGGTGCGGGTCGAACGACCCCGCCCGCCGGGGCCGCAGCCACGACCATTCCTGATCGCACTCGTCGTTCTCACAGTGTTGGTAGTCGTCGTGATCTTCGTCGCGTTAGCGAAACCGCCGATGGAATTCCTACCGAAGCTCTGACCGGCGTGCCTTCACGAGTCAGCTAACGCGTTGAGGCACTCGCGTCGATGGTTTGGAGAGTGGCATCGATGTACGTGCGCCAGCCTTTGGCGACTGGATCCTGATAGAAATCTGACGCCGCCGCGAGATGCGCGCGAGCTTCTTCAACGTCTCCTAGACGAATCAAGCCTTTCGCGCACTCGATCCGGACGCGTGGGTCGAAGTCGCCCTTGCCTGCGGTGATCGCTAGCGCCTTCTCGAACATCTCGCGGGCACTCGCGCGCTGGTCTATGACACCGTACACGCGACCGAGCACGGCCCGGGTAAAAGCGGCAGCTCCGAGGTCGTTGGGTGTCGCGAGCTGGACGGCGTGCTCGGCATGCATTTGTGCGTTGGCCAGGTCGTTCAGGTCGAGCTCGGTTCGTGCAAGGCGCCAGCTGACCTCGGGATACCACGATGGCTCGCGCACGTTGGTGTTCTCGAGCGCTCGGCTCAACTTTGCGCGCGATTGATCGAGATCACCCGTGTGATACAAAAAGTCGCCGACATGGCTGCAGGCGCTCCTGATCGTGGGCCGCGCGCCGAGTTCTTCTGCGATCGAGAGCTGAGCTTCGCCGTAGGCGACAGCGTCCGCGAAGTTGCCGACAGCGAACGCGAGATTTCGGCGCACGACAACGAGCGCTAACCGTGATGACAAGGGCGTGTGTTCGCTGACGAGTCGCTCGTACTCCTGGGTTGCAGCCGCACCCTCTTCGAAGCGGCCGAGGCTCAGTAGGAGAAAT
>CBQVAZ010000498.1:0-3354 GCA_967720205.1 uncultured Gemmatimonadaceae bacterium
GAGAACGCCTTCCTCGATTTCAGCCGCGAGCCGCTGATGCCGCACGTCCTTTCCAAGGAAGGCCCCGCGCTCGCCGTTGGAGACGTCAACGGCGACAGTCTCGACGACATCTATATCGGTGGTGCCAAGTGGCAGAGTGGCCGCGTGCTCCTGCAGCAGCGGGACGGCACGTTCCGAGCGACCGATCAGCCTTCGCTGCGCGCGGACAGCCTATCCGAGGACGTCGACGCGGCGTTCTTCGACGCTGACGGCGACAAGGACGTCGACCTGTACGTCGTGAGCGGCGGCAACGAGTTCTGGGGCAACGCTGAGGCGTTGCAGGACAGGCTCTATCTCAACGACGGCAAAGGCACATTCCAGAGATCAGCGGATTCACTGCCGCGATTCTACGAAAACGGCGCGTGTGTTGTGCCTGCTGATTTCGACGGCGATGGTGACGTCGATCTCTTCGTCGGGGGTCGCGTCGTGGCGCGCGAATATGGGGCGACTCCGCGCAGCTACGTGCTGCAGAATGACGGTCGTGGGCACTTCGCCGATGTCACGAGCAAGATCGCGCCGGAGTTGGGCGACGCCGGCATGGTCACGGCCGCGCTGTGGCTCGACTACGACGGAGACAAGGCGCTCGACTTGATTGTTGTTGGCGAGTGGATGCCCGTTCGTGTGTTCCGTCAGCAAAGCGGCCGATTCACGGAAAGCACGAACAGCGTTGGACTCGGCCGGACCGAGGGTTGGTGGAATACCGTCGCAGCTGCCGACGTAAACGGCGACGGCCATGACGATCTCGTGCTCGGAAACCTGGGCCTCAACTCGTACCTGCGGGCGACGCCTAACGAGCCGCTACGTATGTACGTCGCGGACTTCGGATCCACTGGCGCACTCAAGCAGATCATCACGTCCTTCAAGAACGGCACGAGCTATCCGCTTGCAGGTCGCGATGAATTGGTTCGACTGGTGCCAGCGCTCAAGAATCGCTACCCGTCATACGCTGCCTTCGGTGCCAGCCGCATAGAAGACATTTTTTCGACGGCAGACCTGGGCCGAGCAACTGTTAAACAGGCTCGCACGCTGGCGACTTCCGTCGCGCTGAGTAGCGGCAAAGGTACTTTCACGCTGCAACCGCTCCCGACCGAGGCGCAGCTTGCCCCCGTCTACGCCGCGCTTCCCGGAGATTTCGACGGCGATGGTACGCTCGACCTCCTGCTCGGCGGCAACCTGTACGGAGCGACGCCGATGCTGGGACGCTACGACGCCAGCTATGGGCTCGTGCTGCGCGGAAAGGGGCAGGGAAGCTTCCAACCTGTGCCGCCCGACGAGATGGGCCTAACGATCGAGGGCCAGATTCGCGACATGAAGTTCCTACGACACGCGCGTGGTGAACGCCTCGTCGCGGTGGCTCGTAACAACGAGGGGCTGATGATCCTCAAGCCCCAGCGGCTGCGATGAGCAGAGCAGTTGCAGAAGCACACCTGTGTGACCTCGCGCTGCGGCGATCCACGCGGCAGCTTAGGCGCGACCGACGATCCTAACTACTCGAGACTCGATGCCAACTACCCAGCTGTCGTCCCTCGATTACGTCGTCATGGCCATTTACTTCGCTGTGGTGCTCGGCATTGGCTGGGCGCTGCGGCGAAAGATGCGCACATCGACGGACTTCTTCCTCTCCGGCCGCTCGCTGCCGCCGTGGGTGACAGGGCTCGCCTTCCTCTCGGCGAACCTGGGGGCGCAGGAGGTCATCGGGATGGGTGCCTCGGGGGCGAAGTACGGCATCGCGACGAGCCACTTCTACTGGGTCGGGGCGATCCCGGCGATGGTGTTCGTCGGCCTCTTCATGATGCCGTTCTACTACGGATCGCGTGCCCGGTCTGTCCCGGAGTATCTCAAGCTCCGCTTCGACGAGAAGACACGCACGCTGAATGCGGTGTCCTTCGCCGCGATGACGATCTTCTCGTCAGGCATCTCGATGTACGCGATGGGAAAGCTGCTCAATCTGCTGCTGGGTTGGGATTTCGACACGAGCATCCTCATCTCGGCGGGGATTGTGCTCATTTATATCCTGATGGGCGGCCTAACGAGCGCGATCTACAACGAGGTGTTGCAGTTCTTCATGATCGTGTTCGGATTCGCGCCGCTCACGTGGCTCGGACTTCGCGCGGTGGGCGGCTGGGATGGCCTAACGGCGCGTCTGACGCAGACGGCCACTGCGAATGGGTTCCCCGAGGGTGCCTACACGCATGCCTGGCAGGGACTCGGTAGTGCTGCCACGAACCCGATCGGCGTCGAGTGGTTCGGTCTCGTCATGGGACTCGGCTTCGTGCTGTCGTTCGGCTACTGGTGCACCGACTTTCTCGTCGTTCAGCGCGCCATGGCGGCTGACTCCATGACCGCCGCTCGTCGCACGCCACTCATCGCAGCCCTGCCAAAGATGATGTTTCCATTCCTGGTTATTGTGCCGGGAATGATTGCGCTCGCGTTAGGTACCGTTGGTGGTGATGCGTTCATTCCCGCCAAGCTCGCGGCCGATGGATCGCAGCTGCTCGACGCGACCGGTAAGGTTGTGCTGGACTACGATCTCGCCACGCCGATGATGCTGGTGCGCTTCTTCCCCACTGGCATGCTCGGCCTCGGCCTAACGGCTTTGATGGCGTCCTTCATGTCAGGCATGGCCGGCAACGTGACCGCATTCAATACGGTGTGGACGTACGACATTTATCAGGCGCATATCCGCAAGGGCGCTCCAGATGCGCACTACCTCTGGATGGGTCGCGCGGCGACTGTGGGCGGTATCGCGCTCTCGTTGGCGGCAGCGTACGCGGCGACGGCCTTCAACAACATCATGGACTTCCTGCAGCTCGTGTTCGCGTTCGTGAATGCGCCGCTGTTTGCGACCTTTGCGTTAGGCATGTTCTGGAAGCGCAGCACCGGCCACGGAGCGTTCCTCGGTCTCGTCTCGGGCATCGTATCCGCTGCGCTGCACCACGGCCTCACGCTGGCCGTCGGTTCCGTTCCTGGAATCAAGGGCGGATTCCTGGGCCTCTTGCACAGATATCCGAGCGACATGGCGCAGACGTTCTGGACGGCGATCGTGGCGTTCACGTCGTGCTTTGTCGTGACGATCATCGTGAGCCTCATGACCCGACCGCGTCCTGATGAAGAACTGCGCGGACTCGTCTACGCGCTCACGCCGCGGCCACGCGACGAAGCGCGCGGTTTGCTGCAGCGGCCGTTAGTTCTGGGAGTCGGCGTGCTTGCCCTGACGCTGATTCTGAACCTCATCTTCCTCTAAGTTCAGACCTCAGACCTCAGACCTCATATGAGCGGCGAATCACGACTCGACTTACGATACCCGATCGGCGG
>CBQVAZ010000499.1:0-3338 GCA_967720205.1 uncultured Gemmatimonadaceae bacterium
CCAACCTGATACAGCACCCAGGCAGGCGTCCCAACTTCGTTAGGCGGCGCTCGACTCGCGATCTCGCCGGCGACGATCGCGGGATCGACCGGCAATGACTCGACGCCATCCAAAGCGTGCACGGCGTCCGCTGTGCGCCCGGCTCCGATCGCCGCGAGACTCGCGAAGTACGCCGTCGCCAGCCGTCGCGGCGCCATGCGCCTGAGCCCATCGACGGCGCGACGCTGACCGCTTGTGTCACCGAGCATGTGCTGCGCCCAGGCGAGCTCCCGCCAGTACATGACCTTGCCTGTGTCGGACATCCAACCGAGGTCGCGATTCGGGTCAAGCGACAGGAGAATCGCGCTCGCTTCGGCTGGTCGGTTGGCGCGACGGGCATTCGCCGTCACGGCCCAGCGCGCGATCATCGAGCCGGGCTCCGCGGCGGACCGCTCGCGCATGTACTCCTCCCCATGATCCCAATCGCGGTTGCAACGAGCCCGTACGCCGCGGCCCTGCGCGAGCTCCGCGGGTGAAATCTGTTCTGGGCGCTCCTCCAGCTTGCGAATGAGTGAGTCGACAACGTCGCACTGGTCCAAAGTCGCAGAGCCAACAATCAACCAAACGAGAGGGCTGAGAAAGCTCGTATCCAAGGCAGCCGCGCGACGAAAGGCAGCGACGCCTTCGTCAATACGGCCACGCCAGTATAGCTCGTGTCCCGTGACGAATTCGCGGTACGCATCGTACCTGGGAGGACGCCTAACGCTTCCTTGCAGGAATGCCGCGGCTCGTGGATCGATGGCCGCCGCTAACGCAGCGGCGATGTGCTGCCGTAGCTCCTCCACAGCGGCTAGTGGCTCCTGCGCATTGGCTCCCACAGGCTCGATGGCGTTAAGCACCCGTCCCGTTGCGACGTCGTACAGCGACGCGGTGAACAGCAGCGAATCACGCTCTCGATAAAAGCGCCCAGCCACGGCGAGCCCCGCGCCATTTCGTCGCGCCAGACCGAGCGTTCCTTCGCGTGATGCGAGGTCAGCATCGGCCTGCGCGTACAGCGTGGCGGCATCCAGCACATTGAACAAGCCCGTGCGGGCCAGCCCACCGATGACCCAGTCGGACGCCATCTTGCCTAACGGCGCAAGCGCGCTGTCGCCCGTCTGGTTCTCGAAGACGCCGACAGCGACTCGCTTTGCCTCGAGCGCACCGCCCTTTGACGCGGAGCTGGACTCCCGCCGGCTGAACAGCACAACCGCGACGATCGCAACAAACGCCACGGCTCCAATTGCGACTCTGTTAACGCGCCGGCTTGCGGCAGCTGGAAACGGTGCCTCGACGACGTCATTCCTTGCGACAGGAGCTTCAGGCGTCTGAGCGCGCAGTGGAGGAGATGCCGCGCGGCGCGCCGGCGCCTTCGTCAACCGTTCGGCAAACGCTGACACCTCACCGTCTGGGTCAACGCCGAGCTCCTGCTTCACGAGTTCCGCATGAACTCGGGCATGTCGAAGTGCCGCCGCACGATCGCCCGCTGCTTCGAAGGCCTGCATCAGCTTGAGTGCGATCCGCCCGCTCAACTGATCGGACGCGTGCAGCGTCTGCCACCAGCGCGCAGCCGCCGCGTGATCGCCCTTCGCCTCCGCCGCTTGCGCCAGTTGCTCGATGCCTAACGCGCGACGCCGTGCGAGATCTTCGCGAGTCTCCTCGGCCCAGCGCTGGAATTCAGCCGACGACTCGATGTGCACGCCGTCGAGAAACGGACCGCCGTAGTGGCGCAGTGCTTCCGCAGGATTCCCCTCCACGATCGCGGCGACGAACGCCGAGATGTCGCTCGTGATCACCTCGGGATTCAGCCGAAGCTCGGCGGTCCCGAGCAGAGCGTCAGGAGTGCCCAGCACCTGCCGCAGTACATGCAGCGTTTGCTTCAGGGCTCCACGCGCGTGCTCGGTATCGCTTTCGGGCCACAACAGTAACAGGAGCCGATCGCGCGCCACGCCCTTCGTCGGATTCGCGGCGATCACCGCCAGCAGCGCGAGCGCCTTACGCGGCGCACCGTCGAGAGGCGTGCCATCGCGATCCAGCGCAAGACCGCCAAGCGTTCGCAAGTGATGCATAGGCTCGATTTACGTGGCGAACTGACGGGAAGCTAACCGTGGCATAACCGAGGCGGAGTAGCCTGGCCCTCGCCAATAGTGCCGCGCAGCCGAGAACAGTTCTCGAGGCGGACAGGCGCTTGGGTCATGGGAGGCGTACATGAAGGGCAAGAGATTTCTCCCGATCGCAGTCGTGGCTGCGACGTTTGCCGCAGCGCTCGTCGGACTCGCGTGCTCAGACTCGACGGGATCAGAAACCCGAACACTTGTCGGTCCCGATATCGCTCTGGGCCAAGGGACGGCGCATACCGAGGCGATCGTCACGAGCGCAGGGGAAACACAGTCACTGACTGTAGTCCTCACTGAAAACGCGCTGCAAGGACTTCCGATGCCGCCAGCGGGGCCGGGACCTGAGTTCGTCATCCCGATGCCGACTGGCCTAACGGGAAGTGTGTTCAATCACGCCACGCTCAATTGGCAGCCAAACGGGCATCCACCCGTCGGCACATTCGACAAGCCACACTTCGACGTGCACTGGTACTTATTGACGATTGCAGAGCGCGACGCGATGACGCCTGCGGATCCGCAGTTCGCAACAAAGGCTATTGTACGTCCGGGCGCTGAGTACGAGGCGCCGAGCTACGTCGGTGATGCGTTCGGGATACCGCGCATGGGAACTCACTGGACCGATCAGAGTGCGCCCGAGCATCACGGCGGCACGTTCACGCGCTCGTTCATCTACGGTTACTTCGACGGCAAGCTCGCGTTCATCGAGCCGATGATGACGGTTGCGTTTCTGCAGTCGAATGCGAGCGCCGAGATGGCGATTCCGCAGCCGGCGAAATTCCAGCGCAGCGGTTCCTATCCGACTAAATGGGCGGTGCGTCACGACGTGACGCGGCGAGAATATCGCGTGGAGTTGTTAGGCTTCGTCGAGCGATAGCCTGATACGGTAAGAGCTTGAACCACAGAGAACGCAGAGAACAACAAGCAACAAACGCTTTCCTCTGTGTTCTCCGTGTTCTCGGCGGTAAAGCTCTATTTCAAATGCTCTAAGACGTTTTCCGTGCGCGAGGGCTCGAACCACGGAGAACACAGAAAACAACAAGCAACAAACGCTCTCCTCTGCGTTCTCTGCGTTCTCTGTGGTAAAAGCTCTTATCAAATGCTCTAAAAAGTCCTCGTCGCTGTTTATCGCGGTGACGACTGGCCAGCGCCCAGCTGCTTGAGCACAGCGCCTAACTGTGCGATCTCCGAGCCGTATTGTGCCCA
>CBQVAZ010000500.1:0-3325 GCA_967720205.1 uncultured Gemmatimonadaceae bacterium
GCATCATCGGCCTGGTGGCCGAAGTGATCGCAAGCGCGCACGGCCGGCGCTGGAGAAGGAAGCCTAACGCCACGCGCGAGGCGCATCGCGCCCTCGTCGAACGCGCCCGCGCGCAGGTCGTCTCTCAGATCGCACGGCACGATTCTGTGTCCTCCCTCGCGGCGCGGCTTGGCACTTCGCCCTTCCATCTGTGTCGCGTCTTCCGCGCTGAGACAGGGATGACGCTTCACGACTATCGACTCGAGCTCAGGCTGCGCGTGCTCCTGGAGCGATTGGCGGAGCCGAGTGCGCAGCTCAGTCGCATCGCGATGGAGCTCGGTTTCTCGAGTCACAGCCACCTCACGGCGACATTGCGACACAGGGTTGGCACGACTCCGAGTGCCTTGCGCCGCGCGCTCGTCGAGCCAACGTGATCCGGCTCGTTAGGTGGCCTAGGGAAGCGCCATGCTCCACATCTGACGCGCGATGCGCCAGCGACCATCGGCGCCGCGCCGCAGGACTGTCAGGTTCGTGTTACGCGACTTGGAGACCTGGTGCAAGGTATCCTTATCGTAGTTCCACGCGAGCGTGGAGACGCCGCGCGTGAATGCGAGCTGATTCGTGCCCGCGATCTCGTCCATCGTCCAGTCGAAGCTCGTGATCTTCGTGCGCGATCCGTCGCTCGGCCACCAGAACCCGCGAATCGCTCTGGCACCGATCACGGGCGCGTGAGTCGGTGGAAGTAACACAGCCGCCGAGTCGAGCGTGGCGAGTACGCCGGTTGTGTCGTCGGCAAGCCACGCCGAGACGTACGCCGCCTGAACGCCGCGAATAGCCGTCGAGTCGGTGGCACTGAGCGGCGCGGTCGAAGAGCAGCCCGCGTAGGCAATGACCAAGAAAGGAAGCAAGGCCGGCTGACGCACACAAAGACCCATCGTAAGTGACGCCGTAAGAAAGACCCGGCCACCTGTGATGCGCTATCAGAAAATTGCTCACGGGACCGTGCCTAACGGGCCATCGCTACTCGTGCCTGATTGCCTCGATCGGGGAGAGCCGCGACGCGCGCAGTGCCGGATACATTCCGAAGGCGATGCCGACGATGACTGCGGATCCGACTGCGACGAGCACGGTTCCCCACGTGAACGCGGCGTAGATCTCGGCGCGAGTTTGCGCGCGCATGAACGTCGTGACGCTGAATGAGGCGGCGAGGCCTAACGCGACACCGAGCAGGCTGCCCGCTCCCGTGATCGTCACCGATTCGGACAGGAATTGAACGAGCACGTCACGCGGACGTGCACCGGTCGCTTTGCGAATCCCGATTTCCCGCGTGCGCTCCGCCACTGAAGCGAGCAGGACGTTCATGATTCCAATTCCGCCGACGAGGAGCGAGATGCCGGTGATCGCACCCATGAAGAGCTTGAAGATCCGCGCTCCCTGTTGGACTTGCCGCAAGCGTCCTGTGTTCGTCGCCAGCGTGACGCCTTGCGGCCAGCCTTGATTGCGCGTCGCCAGCCAGCGCTCGAGTGCCGCGCGGACCTCTTCGACTGCCTCCAGATGCGCGGCCCTAACGAATAACGTTGGCGCTCGTGGCCACTCGCCAGGCCCCATCGCGCTGGCAGCGACGGCGACGGGCACCGTTATGCGCAGCACGCTGTCGCGCGGCTGATCCTGCACGACGCCGACGACTGGCCATGAGGAGTTGTCGAGCGTGACGGAGTCCGCGGCGAGTAAAGTCGCCAGGCGATTGGAGACGACTGCCACGCGCCGTCCATTCCGTAGCTCATCTGAATTGAGCGGTCGTCCCGAGAGCATCGCGACCGTCGTGTCAGGCCAGGTATACATGCCGATGACCATCGCAGCCCGGGACGAGTCGCGCACAACGAATCGCGCAGATCCAGTGAGGGACAGCAGAACCTTGTCGACACCGGCGACTTCGCGCGCGATGGCGTCTGCGTCTGCGGGCGTAAACACCGGGAAGTTCGCCCCGGGCACCCTAACGCCATCAACTGTCACGGATGTCTTTGGCGTGACGGTGATGAACTGAATGTCGGTTGTGCCGCCGATTTGAAGGCGAGCGTAGCGTTCGATGCCATCGCCCACCGCGAGGACGGCCACGAGCGACGCAACCCCGATCACGACACCGCTCGTGGAGAGGAGCGTGCGCAGCCGATTCGTTCCAAGTGCGTCGAGTCCAACGCCGATCGATCGCAGGTGCATGGCGAACAACTACTGGAAGTGTGCCGAGGAGTTTCGGCTAGGTTGCGGCAGGCGGGGGCCACGTACGGCGGTCATCAATCGCCACTGCGCCTCCATGAAGGCCGCCTAACGCCGAGTCAGTGTACATCGATGGGGGAAGCCACGCCAGGCTCATCAGCGACAAGCGTAGCTCTTTCTCCGCAATCGTCAGCAAACCACGCCGGGTCTTGACGCTGCCTCAAGGTCGGTGCTAGTGTATTCGCATAGTGCTAGTGCATTAGCATCCAGGAGACAACTTTGCGAAACTCCCTCACTGACCTTGGCCGTCGCGAGCGCCAGATCATGGATGTCCTCTTCAGGCGCGGGCGTGCGACGGCGGCCGAAGTTCTGGAAGAGCTTCCGGATCCACCGAGCTATTCGTCTGTGCGCGGCATGCTGCGGTTGCTCGAAGACAAAGGTTATGTCGCGCACGATTGGGATGGCCCGCGGCATGTCTTTCGTCCCACCGCCGATACGCGGCAGGTACAGCGCAGCGCTGCGAAGCACCTTCTACAAACGTTCTTCAACAACTCAATGGAGTCGGCTGTCGCTGCGATGCTTGGCGTCGCCGATCGACCACTGACATCGCAGGAGCTCGATCGCTTGAGCAAGCTGATCGAACAGACGCGCAAGAAGGGAGGACGATCGTGAGCAACTCACTATCAACATTCGCGGCGCTTCTGTCAGCGTCTGCTGGTCTCGCGCTCATCGTGAAAGTGACGCTGCTGCTCGCGGCGGCCGGGGTCGTGACGGCTCTGCTGCGCACGCGCTCTGCCGCGGCACGTCATTATGTGTGGGCGCTCGCCCTCGCCAGCAGCCTTGCGCTGCCGCTCGTCTCGCTCATCGCTCCCACCGTCCCCTTGCCGATCGCGACGCGAAGCGCGAGCGCTGTCACGAACATCGCTGGCACGACTTCGGCTCGCGCGCCTGCCACTGCTCCGGTCGAGAGGAGTGGGACCCTAACGACTGTCAACACTCCCGCGAACGAAAAGCCCAATGCACCATCGCCGGGCGTTCTTTTCACACGTCTCTGGCTCGGTGGCGTCGCCGTGATGGTCGGATGGCTGATCTTAGGCCACATCGGCCTGGCTCGCCTAACGCGCCGAGCTGA
>CBQVAZ010000501.1:0-3322 GCA_967720205.1 uncultured Gemmatimonadaceae bacterium
AGCATCCCCTGGCGCATAACGAGTGCCAGCACCTGTCCGTGCCCCGCACCCACAGCGACGCGGATGCCGATCTCTCGCGTTCGCTGCGCGACCGAGTAGGAGATGACTCCGTACAGTCCCACAGCGGCGAGAACGAGACCGAGCACGCCGAATATTCCGATCACCGTTCCCGTGAGCCGAGCCGGCAGCAGCGCCGTTCCAAGAGCGTTGTTCATGGTGCGCAAATCGCTGATCGGCAGGTTGGCGTCGAGCGCCGCCACCTCGGAGCGCAACGCCGGCACGACGTCGAGCGGATCGCCTGCGGTGCGGATGAAGACCGTCATCGCGTCCTGCCACATCTGCTGCTGCGGAACGTACATGTACGCCAGCGGATCCTCGCCGAGCGTTCGATATTTGCCGTTAGGCACGACGCCGACGATCGTGTAGTCGCGGTCGGAGAGACGCACGGTGCGTCCCAGCGGATCGGCCCCTTGCCAGAAGCGCTGCGCGAACTGGCGGTTGACGATCAGCACACGCGCCGCTCCGCTGTCGTCTCGGGCCGTGAACGCGCGTCCGGCGACGACGGGAATGCCCATTGCGTCGAAGTACCCCGGCGAGGCGACGTTGTAGTCGACCTCCGTGCTCTCGCTTTCCGGTGGAGTGTAGCCTGGAATCGTGACGCCACGCTGCTGATTGTTGAGGCTCAGCGGAATGATGTCGGAGTAGCCGACCGCCCGCACGTTAGGCAGGAGCTCGAGACGCTCCTTGAGGCGGTTGAAGAACTGCTCGCCGCGCGCGCGGTCGTAGCCCTGCAGTCCCACGTCGATTCCCGCCGTGAGCAGGTTGTCGCTGTTGAAACCCTTGTCGATGTTCGTCGCGTTGCTGAGGCTGCGGCCGAAGAGTCCCGCGACGACGAGCAGCGTGAGCGAGAGCGCGAGCTGCGCCACGACAAGGCCGCGGCTCATGCGCGATTTGCCGCCACCGGCTGGCGCCTCGCCCTTGAGCGCTGGAATGAGGGACGGTTTCGTCGCCTGTAGAGCTGGCGCGAGGCCGAAAATGATGCCCGTGACTAATGCGACTCCTGTTGTGAAGATGAGTACGGCTCCGTTTATTCGGAGGTCGGGGTCGATCTGTATGTCCATCGGCAGACGGATCCGGTTGGCCATGCCGACCACGACCCATGTGAGCGCGAGACCGGCGCCACCGGCGAGCAGCGAGAAGAGCACACTCTCGGTGAGCAACTGCCTAACGAGCCTGCCTCGGCGCGCCCCAAGGCTCAGACGGATCGACATCTCACGCCAGCGGCCGCGCGCGCGTGCCAGGAACAGATTCGCGACGTTGACGCAGGCGATGAGAAGCAGCAGTGCGACAACGCCCATAACCGTGGCTGTCAGCCCAACCTGCGCGCTGCGGAACTGTGGATGAATGCCAGATTCCGTCTGGGGGACCAGTATTCCGCCTGTGCGCTTGTACTCGTCAGGGTATTCCTTCAACAAGTCCGACTGAATGACCGTTAGGCGATCGCGTGCCTGCGCCACCGTCACCCCCGGCGCCAGCCGAGCGATGACGTTCATGTTGTTGCGTCCGCGTTGCTGGAGCAGCTCAGCGCCACCGGGACGAACGTCGCCGGCTTGCATCAGTGGGACCCAGATCATTGGCGTCGCGAGAGGAAGCGGCCCACGAAACTCGGGTGCCGTAACGCCGACGATCGAGTAGCTGCGTCCGTTGAGGATGATATTGCGCCCCACGATCTCGGGATCGCTGCCGAAGCGAGTCTGCCAAGCCTGATGACTGATGACGGCAACCGGATGCGCGCCTACACCTTCGTCCTCCGCGGCGACGAACACGCGCCCGCGCGCTGCCCCCGCGCCAAGCACGGAGAACATGTTCGCGGAGACCATCTGGCCGAGGACGCGCTCGTTCTGCCCGCCTGACGAAAGACTCAGGGCGACGTAGCCCCAAGTTGCCACGCCTGAGAAGACGTCCGTCATGCGCCTGCGAATGTCGAGGTAGTGCGGGACGGAGCTGGAGCCGAAGTCCATGCTGCCCGTGTACGAGCGGTAGATCTGGACGATCTCGTCCGAGCTGCGCACGCCTGGGAGCGGGCGCAGGAGTAGAGCTTCTGCAGCCGAGAAGACGGCGCTATTGAGCCCTATCCCGAGAGCGAGTGTGAGGACGCCGATGGTTGTGAAGCCCGGGTTACGCGCGAGGGTGCGCACGGCGTAGCGGAGGTCTTGGAGTAGGGTCACGAGGGCGCTCGTGGTAGGCGAATGCTCCGCGTACGGCCGGAGGTTCGGTGAAGATTCGCAGCCCCCTCCACAGTCGCGTGTGGACCGCGCCCGGTCTGTGGCTTCAAGACTCCATGAAGAAGCTGTGTGCGATCAGCTGCGAGAAGGGAAGTTGCCTAACACGGCGGCGCGCGCGATTACAGCGCAGCGACGATTTGTTTGATTGCGGTCAGACGCTCCTGTAGTGCCGCCCGACCTCCTGCTTTCTCGATGCGCGCGTACATCGCGGGTGGGAGGAATTCGCGGTCGGTGCACTCGATGATCGCCGCGATCTCTTGCAACTCCTTCTCGAGTCCCTGCGTGGAAGGCATGAAGCCCTGGAGAACCTCGGCGAGTGCCTCACGAGTGACGGTCTTGGATCCCGCGATGAGCGATTTGCGCAGCGCGCGGCCGACGATGCCCTCGATGTCAGCGCCCGAGAGCGAGCCGAGCTGTTCTTCTGAAATGTGCGGCACATCGGCCGGGGCAATCGTGGTGCCAAGCTTCTTCGCGAGGACCACGAACATCTCCGTCAGCTCGGCCGCTTCAGTCGGATAGAAGAGCGGGATGTGCACCTCTGCCCTTCCCTGCCGCTTGATGTCGATAGGAAGGAGATCAGGGCGCGCCGTCAGCAACATCCACAGGATGCGGCCACGATAACGCGTGTCGCCCATCTGATTCGCGATCATGCCGAAGACGCGGCTGGACGTGCCCGAGTCTCCTTCGGTGTCGCGATCACCTAACGCGGCATCGGCCTCGTCGACGATGACCATGACGGGACCCATCGCGCGCAGCACGGAGAGCACGCGCTCGAGATTCCCCTCGGTTTCGCCAACGTACTTCGACCTGAAGTTCTTGAGTACGACGCAGGGAATGCCAATTTCGCCCGCCGCGCACATCGCCATGAACGTCTTGCCGGTGCCGACCGGCCCGCATAACAAGTAGCCCATCGGCACGCTGTCGAGCGCGCCACGGTCGATCAGTGCCGCATCGTCGCGCAGACGTTGCTTCGCTGCTGCGTGGCCGATCACCGTATCGAGCTTCCATTTCGGCTCGACGAATTCGAGCAAACCGTA
>CBQVAZ010000502.1:0-3312 GCA_967720205.1 uncultured Gemmatimonadaceae bacterium
GCACCGCCAGATGCTGTTCGGTGAAGTACAGCGCGTCGTCCATAGACTGCTCGAAGTCCCGCGTTGCAGGAGCGTCCCGTATGGTTTGGCGCGGGGCGCGCGGCGCTCAGTGGCGGCGATCACATCTGATCAGCCCTGCCCTGGCGCGCTCTGGAAATATCGCGAGTGCGCATCGCCCCAGGCAACGGATGGTATTTGCCGCCTTACTCCAATCGTGCGCTTGGGCCTAAGGCGTGACGGACGCGTGCCCCTCCGCGCCAGGGGCGACACCGCAAGGATCAAGAGCCACTCGGATCACCGGATAAGGCGGATAGACCGAATCTGGCACGAGTACGCCCGAGGGAAGTGCATTCACGTAGTCATGCTCGAGCGCAGAGCTTTTCTTGCTGCGACGACCGATCCGTCCATCCGCTGAATCGAACGGTTCTTACTTTTGCTTTTTGGAATGTAAGCCTAACGTGGACAGTGATTAAAGCGCGGCGCGTCATTCACGTTAGGGAGTGCGCTGGCGGAAAAAACGCAGCACCCACGCGAGCGCGATGCAACCGATGGCCGCGTAGCGCCAGCGCGCGTCGTCCCGCCACACGCCGACAATGAACAGCGCGAGGCCGATCACAACGAAGCCCAGCTTTACTCTTGTAATCGTCATCATGGTCAATGCTCCCCCGCCAATACTCGGCAACACACAGGCGGTCTGCAACTCCATTTACCGCAGCGTCGTTGACGCGCGGTTGACCTGTTCCTGACGGATGATACGCCGTAGAAATGCGACAGACAGGTACCCATTGCCTGACGCGGATGAACTCCATACCGTGCGCGCATGCCGGAGCGTAGAGCGCTAGGCACGCGCACGATGACATTGGTGACGGTCCTCATGCTGACCGTCGTGTTGGTGGGTGTGCTCGCCTTCGAAGCGTGGCGCGCCCAACGCTCGCATCGCCGCATCGCCATCGACGTTCTGCGCGAGTACGCGGAGTTCGCGGCGTGGGAATACAACGCGTCGTTTAAGGAAGGGCTCTACTCCACGATCATGTGGATGCTGAGCCCAGTCGTGCACGAGGAGCCGCTGACCGACGCGCACGAGCTCAAGAGTCCCGCGATCCTGCTGCAGCACATCCGCAAGAAGGAATCCTGCTCGGCGCCCAGCACTCGTTATGCATTTCGCGTCGACGCCAAATCGGGCCAGGTGGAGATCGCCGGCGCGACGCTTTCCGATGGCTTCAAGAGCTGGCTCGCCGACACCATCGCGCGCGACATGCGCGATTACAAACGTGATTGGTCCTACTCCGCCATAACGGGAGAAGTCGACGGAGAGCCGGTCTCTATCGCGTATCAAATCAAGTGGCGGCGCGACGACACGCCGGCTGCCGCGTACGGCTTCGGGTTCTGCATGCATGCCCTCGCGTCGCCGCACCTTGCACGCGTGATGCAGTACGCGCCGATCCTGCCGCCGTCCGTGACACACGGTGCGCCGAACGACTCGATCTTTTCGGTCATCGTGAAAGACGGCCACGGCAAGGTCCTTTACCGCTCCCCCAAGCAGTACCCGCAGCTCTACACGGGGGACAACACGCTGGATTATTTCGGCGGTGTCATAACGACTGTGGCGCTGAATCCGCCGATCGTCGAATCGCTGATGATCGGTGGTCTGCCGCGCTCGCGACTCCCGCTCGTGCTCGGCGTGCTTTTCCTCGCCGTGGCCATGGTCGCGATCGCGCTTCTGCAGCTCAAGCGTGAATGGGAACTGGCGCGTCTGCGGTCGGCGTTCATCGCGAGCGTGTCGCATGAATTACGCACGCCGCTCGCCCAGATCCGCATGTTCGCCGAGACACTGCGCCTTGGCCGTGTGCGCTCGGATCCTGAGCGTGAGCGTTCTCTCAGAATCATCGACCAGGAGTCGCGTCGCCTCACGCATCTGGTAGAGAACATTCTCCAGTTCTCGCGCGCCGAACGCGACGTCATGCTGCTGTCGTGTCACACTGCTGAGCTAGCGCCGCTTGTGCGCGAGGCGCTGGACGCCTTCGCCCCGATCGCTCGTTCGCGCGGAGTCATCGTCGAGGCCGCGCTCGACGAGTCTGTGCGCGCGCCTGTCGACCAGGACGCGCTGCGGCAGATTCTGCTCAACCTCGTGGACAACGCCGTCAAGTACGGTCCCGCGGGCCAAACGGTGCGCGTGACGTTAGGCAATGGGTTTGCCGGCGGCGATCGGGTTCAGCTCTCGGTGGAAGATCAAGGCCCGGGCATTCCGGCCGACGAGATGGAGCAGATCTGGGCGCCATATTATCGGCTGCCGAAGGATGCCGAGGGCTCAATAGGCGGCTCCGGCATCGGTCTCTCGGTTGTGCGCGATCTCGCGGAGAGGATGGGAGGCCGCGCATTCGTTGCAAATGCGCGGAGAAGCGATGCGCAGCGCGGCTCCAAATTCGTCGTTGAGCTTCCGCGCGCGCGTGACGCCGTGGCGTCGGCCGTTGCCACTTCCGTCGGTCCTACTGCCTAACCAGCGATGGCCGCGCGCATTCTCGTAGTCGAAGACAATCCGGATCTCGCGTACGGGTTGCGCAATAACCTCGAGATCGAAGGCTACGAGGTCGACGTCGCGGCTGACGGGCCCAGTGGCATCGCCCGTACGCGCTCGTGGAAGCCCGACCTGATGATCCTCGATCTGATGCTCCCGGGGCTCGACGGCTATCGTGTGCTGCGTACGATACGCGCCGAAGGGTTCGATCACCCGACGCTCATTCTCACGGCGCGCGGCGAAGAGAGCGACAAGGTGATGGGCTTCCGCCATGGCGCTGACGACTACGTCACCAAGCCGTTCGGCGTGCTGGAGCTCATGGCGCGCGTGGAAGCGTTGCTGCGCCGAGCGACGAAGCAGGCGACGCGAAGCCAGGACGGTGTCGTTAGGTTCGGCGAGATCGAAGTCGAGCGCGGCTCTCGCACCGTCCGCCGTCGCGGCGAATGCGTGTATCTGGCGCCTCTGGAATACGAGCTGCTGCTCGCGCTGTACGAGCGTAATGGCGACGTCGCCTCGCGCCACGAGCTGATGCGTCAGGTCTGGGGTCATCAGGCGGACGTCGTGAGCCGCACCGTCGACACGCACATTCTCGAGCTGCGCAAGAAGCTGGAGGACGATCCGGCGCGCCCACTGCACATCCTCACCGTTCGTAAGGCAGGATATCGATTGGCGCGCTGACGCGGCGACGGGGTTGGGGTTAGCGGTAGGTCAACCAAAGCTGTCAGCGGTCAGCTGCCAGCAGACGGCTGACCGCAGCTGAATGCGTGCCGAGCGGTCCTTACTTGAGCGCCTGCACT
>CBQVAZ010000503.1:0-3291 GCA_967720205.1 uncultured Gemmatimonadaceae bacterium
CCCTGGTTCTTCAAGCGGTACGAGCAGACGCTTGCTCGCGTGCCGCTCCCTCGCGGCTTGCCGCCCACGACGGCCTGGGCCGTCGCCGTGCTTGCGGGCAGGGCGGACGTCGACCGCACCCCGATGGACCTGCCGCGCCTGTCCCGGCGTTGGCGCTGAAGCTGCAACGCCCATGACGGTGTCGCGCGTGTCCCGCGTGACAGCGATCGCTGGCGCGGTCGCTGTCGGCACCGGCTGCTGCACCGATGCCGCCGCCTCAGCGGGGCGTTGCACCGGTGGAGAAGATGTCTCCTGCCCCGATGGTCTGCCAGGCGCCGGAGGCGTAGTGTTCGGCGGAGCGGAGGCTCGCGGCTCCGACGCGGGAGACGCTGGGGATGCCACGGCCACGGTTGCGCGCGAAGGCGACGCTGTCTCCGGCACCACCGCGTTAGGCGGAACGCCGGGAATGATGGGTTCCAGCGCGTCGAAGGCAGTAAGCGCACCGCCGACGAGTACCAGGAGCGTGATGCCCAGCACGAGCGGGTAGTACGACTTCTTGATTGTCATCCGGTCGAGACCCCGACCATCCGATGCACGCGGTCGTCCTCGGTCGGATAACCGATCACTTCGTACTGCAGCGCGCCGCTTTTCCCGTTTCCGCTCCACCTACTCGTGAGCCGCGCAAGAAAGGGCTCCAGGTCTTTCGGGCGCGCGCCGTCGGCCAACAGCATAACGTGTCCGTTGTGCAGCCCTACCAGATCCCCCGAGTCCACGCGCGCGGTGCGCAGTACAGCCTCGGCTGCCATCGCGCTGTAACCATTCTCGGGTTGCAGGATGAGCAGCGTGAAATACGGCGCGCGTGTCCTGCTAATGTGCGATCGCAGGGCGGTGTTGAACGCCTCGCGATCCAGGGGAACACAGGTGCCGCTCGCCGTCATTGGCTGCAGCACCAGCGGCTGGTCCGACCTGGCGGGAACGGTGTTGGGTGAACGTCCTCGGCGCGTCGTAGACGACACGCGCTCGATAAACTCATCCTGAGGAAGAGTAGCGGAAAGGAATTCGTCGGCTCCCGCGCGTAGAGCGCGTGCCCGGTCGCTGGACCTCAGCACGTACGGGGTAACCATCATTATCGGCACCCGGACATCCGCGCTGCGTAGCTCCCGCACCATCTGCACGGCGTCGCCAATGACATCGCGCCGAACATTGAGCAGCACCCCGCCAACGCCCGACCGTCCCAAATCGGAAAAGACGGCCGAAGCACCAGCGCGCACTGTCACCTGGAACACGCGCTCGAGCCCTTTCAGCAGGTCATCGGGGAATGGCGTGTCGAAGTTTACGAGCAGGATGTGGCGCATCCGTTCTGCGCGGAGCGCGTCTTCTGGGGCGTTAGGCTCGCCCTCTTGGACGTAGCCGGCTCCTGGCTCGATGCGGAATTGGATCGGAGCTACCGACGGCGCTTCGAAGCGAAGTTTGCGGATTTCCAGTGTGCCGCGGCGCCGTCCACCGGGGCCGGCCGCCAAATGAAAGAGTCCCGCTGCTCGCTGCATAAGCGGCTCGAGCCGACGATCATAGAGGCCACCAACGTCGCCAGGATAAGTCAGCAGCGCCGTGACATGCATGTCTTCCAGGTGCCTGGTCAGCGCGAACATCGCAGCGCTGCTCGAGCCGCCGCCCTCGAGCAGTGGCACTATCGAGTCAATAGCGAGCCGCTTGATCGATGTATCCTGGAGGTGACGGCGCAGTTCGCCGAATACCTCGTCGGGGCTGGAGGCGCGGCCGAAGCGCCGAGGAAAATCGAGGTGGAACCTGAGAATCGTTAGGCGCCCATCCACGAGTGCGGGCTCCAACTCCATTCCAAGGAACTCCGCGGTCGCGAGTACATCCTCAGGGTCGTCGTGTGTGAGGAGAGCGGTCCGCTCGTTGTGTTGAATGGCGACGTCCAGGAACTCCAAGCACGCCACGCTCTTGCCCGTACCAGGGTTCCCGCTCACTACATAGGGCCGATTTGGAAGGAGACCCTGAATCTGCCGATCGAGGGGAGGAATGCCGCTTCTGATCCTCTCGCGCTCGCTCACCACGTGATTGGCCGTTTCGCTCCAGACCGACTGCGCGGGCGCGCGAACCGTACCAGCCTCGCCACCGTCACTCACTTGAACACACTCCAGATGGGGTTTGCAGCCACGAGGAGCTCGTGACCAACCATGGTGGTTGCCCGGGCTGCGGTGCTCCCTCAGTCGGACCTAGTTCACCTGCGTCGGTGTCACGCGACTGCTCCGCTGCCAGGCGCCGGATACGACGTGCGTATCCGGTGGAGTGGAAGCGAGAGCGGAGTCATCCTCTGCACATTGACGGGTAAGCAAGAGTCGGACCGATGCGCGAGCCAGAATGTGCGACTATGCCTGCGAGTGAAATACGGCCATCGGCTTCCTAACGCGAGCCTAACGGCGTCCACGCGGTGGAACGCTGCGCCAGGGGTGTCGTCGGACCGCAACATGACACGCAACGGCAGAAATTGCCTATGTAGAGGAGTCTCTATCAGAGGTTGCAGGACAAGCGACAGAGTTATGGCATCTGGTTGACGATATCGCTTCGAGTGCCTGGTATTTGTGCCCGCCTCTCGCCACAACGCATTGTTCCCGATGAGAGTCATGGTTCGTGCTGGGGCTGGCCGAGCCGCCTAACAATCGGACTAAGCAACTTGTGAAGTTCACCCGTTTTCGTGGACGGTTGGCGACTTGGGTTTCAAGCCGCATTGGTGTGGTCTCGTTCGTAGTTGATGGGTGACAAATAACCAAGGCTGGAGTGCCGACGGTGCGGATTGTACCAGCCCTCGATGAAGCGGAAGATGGCCGCCCGGGCTTCGCCTGCGAATAAGCAGTTAAGGGTGCAGGAACCGACCGCGCAGCATAGCTCGGAGATCGAGAGTCGCGTCGATATCGGGCGGCGCATCGGGTTCCGGTGCGTCGTCGAACTGCGGCACAACGCGCTGCATCTGTTGCATCACGCCGCGATCGATGAAGCGCGAGAGCTGGTCGATCGAATAATCCGCGCTGCGCCGCGACGAGTACTGATTCAGCGGATACGTCACCATCAAATGATTGCGTGGACGCGTCATAGCTACGTACATCAGCCGCCGCTCTTCCTCCAGCTCGTCGTCGCTCGTGAGCGACCGCGATAGCGGGAAGAACCCATCGACGGCCCAGATCACGAAGACAGCGTCCCACTCCTTGCCCTTGGCGCTGTGAACGGTGCTCAGTATGAGGGCGTCCTCGTCTTCACCTGCTGCGCCGGCCAGATCCTGTGTCGCCTGGG
>CBQVAZ010000504.1:0-3281 GCA_967720205.1 uncultured Gemmatimonadaceae bacterium
AAGCCGCGCGCCCGTTGAGCGCGCACGCGGAGGCCACCAGCGAAAGGCCTAACGCAAAGCGGAGAGGCGAGCGAACGAGAGTCATGGCGCGATGATACGGCCGACCGTAAGAAAGAGTCGCGCACCTTCCCCCCCACCAAATCCTACGTCGAGGCGCAGCGCAGTAGCGGGACCGCGCATGATGCTGAGTCCCACGCCCATGTTGCGATGCAGGTCATCGAGGTCGAGATCGTCGCGGCTGCTCGCGACCTTCCCCGCATCGCCAAATACCGAAAGATCGATCGGTCCCCAGACCGGGATCCGATACTCCGCCTGCAAGAGCAACAGATGCTTGTCTCGGAAGCGATAGTTCGTGAACCCGCGCAGCGTCGCCATGGTTCCGTCCGAGCCGATCGTCTGGTCACCCTGGCCCGGCGGCAGATCGAGCCCACCTAACGTCGGCATTAGATAGAACGGAACGTCATTACCCGCGCTCGCGGCCGTCGTGGAAAGCCGTCCATGGAGCGTTAGACGGCGCAGCGCTCCGAGCAACGCGAATCGCTGCCGCACCTCGACGTCGACACGTCTGAATGAGTATCGATCGAGGTCTCGATCGGCGTAGTGCGCGACAGCGGCGCGTAGCTCACCGCCCTGATTGAACGCTTGACTGCGGCCGGCCGGAATGTCTACACGCAGCGACGCCTCATACCGAGCGTAGTTTGGCTGCCGCGTTAGGCCCGGCGCGTCGGCTTCATCGAATAAGTCCTCCAGGCTCGGCAAGTCAGACGATCGTCCGCTTCCGACCTCGGGCCGGAGCAGCTCGGCGCGAGCCGATACGGCGAACCAGCCTGAAAGGCGTTGCTCCACTTGAACGCCGACCAGCCGATCCTCGAGACGGAAGACCGTGCGATCTGCTTCTGCACTCGCGCTCCCCAGGCCGAAGAAGTCGAGCTTCGGCATGTCGCGCATCGCCGCGTACACGGCGAATTGACTTGTGCGTGTATTGTACGAGAGCGTTCCCTGAGCATCCCAGTGCCTGCGCACCGTCACGACACCGTTAGCGTCCACGCACCAACCGGTTCCGCAGCGCGGACTCAGGGTCAGTCCGGCGCCTATTCCACTGCCAGGCACTACGGTCGCGAAGTCAGGACGCAGGGGTCTTTCGAACAGACCAACGAGAAAGTCTCCGGCTCTGTCGATGACGGCCATGAGCGGCGTGTAGCGCTCCTGGGCCGAGAGAGCCGTACTTGCTGCGACTTGGATGGCGACCGCGAGCAGTAAACGAGGTTTTGGCATTGCGTTAGGGCGGGGCGCAGCATGCAATCACCGCGAAGCAGCCTGGGTAGTAGCCGCATCCTGCATGCCACGTCCCGCACCTAACGTAACTCTGTCTGGCGGCGTCAGCTATTCGTTCTGCCCGACTAGATAACGTTCGTTAGGCGTCATCCTCGAGTAAGGTCAACAAAAGCTCAGCTTTCGTCAGCGAGATGCCGGGGGCACCAAGCCGTTGAGTCGATAGTAGACGACGAGCTGACCGTAGTGTTCGCCGTTGTGCCCGACGTACGTGATCAGGCCGTCCAGGTCCGAGATTTCGCGACCGCAGTTGGACAATCCGCCCTTCACGTCATCGAACGATTCCCGCAAGGCAGCGAGAATCTTGGTTTTGGTTGGATACTTCTCGCGCGACAGCTCATTCACCGAGCCATCCGAGTCTTCGCGTCGCAGAGCCTTGCAGAAGTGTGCATTCCAGAACGCGATATGGCGCAACTGATCGGCAAACGAGCGCACCTCCGGCGTGGGCCGCGCGTCGTACTTCTCTTGCGGAAACTCTTCCGCGAGTTGCACGATCTTGTCACCTATTTCCGACCACCGCGCGAGCGCGACGTCGGACCACGGAGCATTGAGGACGGCACGTGACACTGGTACTCCTTGAAGTCGTTAGGTGCCGTGAAACGTAGGCCGGCCGCAAAGCCCGGCTTCCAGTTTCGTGCTCTCTTTCTGGGGGACGAATCGCCACCTGCCTCGCTTTCAAAATCGTGCGCAAAAGGTCGTGATAGCCTCGCCGATCGGGGTTGACACCATACTCCGTGCCGCCTAGCCTGCCCGGGTGCGGCCAACGATTCAGCAAGCGACAATTCTGCCTCAGTCTCCGCTGCACTACGAGCGCCTTTTCTCGTCGGAGCTGGTCGACATCACGCGCGTCTGCTGCCGCCCTAACGAGCCGGGTTGTGGCGCCCCTGAAGCCGCGAATGATCACCACGTTGTCGTTCCGCATCGCGGGGTTTTCGTCAAGCACGTAGGGAAGCGGCGCTACGTCGCACATCCAGCTGCCGTTCTCTTTTTCACGGCCGGACGCGAGTACCGCGTGAGTCATCCGTTCGGGAACGGAGACGACTGCTCGAGCCTGCGCTTCGCTCCCCAGGTACTCCAAGAAGCGCTCGATAGCGCGTACGGCGGTGGCGTCCATGAGAGTGCGCCGTTCGACGCGATAGGTACGGCCGTAGCGCCGCCGGCAGCCGAGCTTCTGGCCGCGCGGCGCCTGCCGATGCTGACTAAGAGCGGTGCGTCGACGCTCGAGATCGAGGAGACGGCTCTCTCGCTGCTGCGCGACGCGCTGCGCGCGGGCCGCAAGTCTGCTCTAGGCGCGCACCGGGCGCGGCGTGTCGACACAGAGATGCGCACGCGCCGATGGGCGGAGGAGGTGGAACTCCACCTCGCGGCGAACCCGGGGAGGCGCTGGACGCTCGCGGCGCTCGGCCGGGAGGTTGGCTGCTCGTCGTATCACTTGGCGCGTCGCTTTCGAGCGGTGAGCGGCAAATCGATCCATCGTTCATTGATGGCCATTCGCCTCGCCATCGCGGCTGAGCGGGCGCTGGATGGCGAGGACGATCTCAGCGCGTTGGCGCAGGAGTTGGGTTTCGCGAGCCACGCGCACCTTACCACGGCCTTTCGGGCGGCGTATGGGCTGCCGCCGTCCGCGTTGCGCCGTGCATCTGTAAGAGCGTTACCACAGAGACCGCAGCGCATTGGATGACACCGAGGCCTCAGGTGGCTTGGCTTTGGATGTGTTGCGCCGGCGCTGTGATCGCGGGCTGTGCACCTAACGAGCGACCGGCGGTGACAGCGCGGGGCGCCGTCTCGCACGACACCTCTGCGCGTCTTGCTCCGGAGTCACCAGACGAGACCGAGATCGACCCACGTGCGATCCCGTCCTCGGTCGTGCCGAGCGGAGCTGCCGCTGTGGAGCAGACTTCGCACGGGACTAAGCCAGCGGCCACAATCGTCGCGAGCTTCGATGGACT
>CBQVAZ010000505.1:0-3279 GCA_967720205.1 uncultured Gemmatimonadaceae bacterium
CGGAACATGCGTCGCCGGCGCGAGATTGCCGTCAGGCTCGCGTTAGGTGTGAGCCGAAGGCGGCTGGTCGCGCAGTTCATCATGGAAGGCCTGCTCCTTTCGTCGCTCGGTGCCGTTGCGGCGCTTCTCGTCGCACAGTGGGCGGGCATCGCGATCCGCAGCCTGCTTCTCCCGGAAGGGTCCACGTTCAACATGAGCAGCGACTGGCGGACTATTGGGGTCGCGGGGGCCTGTGCGCTCGCGGCGACGCTGCTCACCGTGATCGCGCCAGCGTTCCTGGCGACGCGATCCGACCTCGCGGCGACAATGAAAGCCGGAGCACGCGAAGGGACGTATCGCTCATCCCGAGCGCGCTCGGCGCTACTCATCGTGCAGGGGGCGCTCTCAGTTGCGCTCCTCGTCGGCGCCGGCCTCTTCGTGCGCAGTCTCAACAAGGTGCTGGCGATTCCGCTTGGCTATGATGCCACCACGGTTCTCGATATGTTTCTCGACTTTCGTGGACTCACGTTGGACAGCGCGGAGCGCGTTGTCGTGCAGCGGCGCTTATTGGCGACTGCGCAGACGATCCCCGGCGTTGAAGCGGCCGCGCGTGTGAACAGCGGCGTGTTCCGCACGAACACAGCCGCGCTGCGTGTACCTGGAATCGATTCCGTTGAGCGGCTGGGCCGCTTCAACTTCCAAGTCACGACGCCGGACTATTTCAGAGTGATGCGCACGCGGATTCTGAGCGGGCGCGGTTTCACAGACGCAGATGGGCCCGGCGCGCCGAATGTCGTCGTTGTGAGCGCGGCCATGTCGCGCGTGCTCTGGCCGGGAAAGGACCCGTTAGGCCAGTGTGTATATGTCAGCTTCGATCCACGCGCGCGGCCTGAGTCGGCGCCGTGCTCAACAGTGATCGGCGTTGCCGAGGACGCGGCCTACCAGGACATAACGGACGAACAACGCTTCGTGTACTACCTGCCCGTTGATCAAGTCGATCCATCGTGGTTCTCCGCGATCCTCGTTAGGATGAGAGAAGGCAAGATCGAGGAGGGCATACAGCGCGTGCGGCGTGCGATGCAGGCCGCGATGCCTGGCATGGGATTCGTCGTCGTCCGTCCGCTGCAAGAAGTGGTCGATGACAGGCAGCGCAGTTGGCGGCTCGGGGCGACGTTGTTCGTGGCGTTCGGCGGACTCGCGCTTGTCGTTGCGGCTGTTGGTTTGTACGGTGTGATCGGCTACAATGTCGCGCAGCGCATGCACGAGTTGGGCGTGCGCATCGCGTTAGGCGCGCGCTCATCGGCAATTCTGCGCCTGGTGCTCTCGCAGGCTCTGGCGTTCGCCGCTGCTGGTGTGGTGATCGGGCTCGCGCTGGCGCTGGCCGCGTCGCGCTGGATCGAGCCGTTGCTTTACAAACAGTCGGCACGCGATCCGTTGACGTACGCTGGCGTGGCTATCGCGATGGGCGTCGTGGCACTCCTGGCCAGTGCGCTGCCGGCATTCCGTGCGCTGCGAGCGGATCCAAACCGTGCGCTCCGAGCGGAATGAACAGGAACTGTCTAGAGCGCTCTTGCCACCTGACGCTCGCCTGAAGCGCCGGGTGCGCCGCATTCTTGGAACGCGACATAGCGTCGGAATCGGAGGTGCGTGGTGGTTCGTCGACACGCTGATGACGCGATTGTGATTATCCGTACTTGCGCGGATTATCGCGCCAGGCAATCGTCGGCCTATGTACAGGCTGGATTGGAGCTTACACGGTGTGTCGACGAGTCCGTTGCCGAGTTATCACGCGAGGGCCAGTGCAATAACGCACGCGTCGCGGGTTTGTACGCCCGCAACTCGCAGGATATTTACGAGTTAGGTGGCAACTCACTGACGGCTGTATGATCGCTATTCGTCTCCTGCGCATCGTGAGCACAGTTGGGCTGATCAGCGCGTGTGAGGGCTTAGGTGCCGGCGGGTGCGTCCACGAGTTTCGCGACCCGCTCCTTCGGCTCCAAACTGCGACCGACAGCGTCTCCGGTCGTGCTATTCCTCGGGTCGCCATTACCAACGTCAGCGTCGACAACCACGCCTTCGCACCCTCGCTCGTAATTACGCAACTGCCAAACACGCGCGTAACGCTGATCGCAGACACGCTGTGGTGCGATGTGGCGTGCGGGTTCGGAAACATGGAAGGGGTTTGGCGTTTCGATCTTTCGGCACCTGGATACCGCGCGCAAACTATCCAGCTCACCGCGCGTTACGCTCGGTTTGATGGGGGCTGCCCCTCATTCAACGCTGGCGGCACATCTTTGACAGCACGACTTCGGTCAACCAGTGCGACCTAACGTGACGTCGGTTCCTGGGTGAGCAACCGGGAAGTTAGGTAACGAAGTTTACCGGGATGATGGGTGACACTCGTTAGGGTGGTAGGGGTCGTTTGTCGTAGTGGTTGTTAGTCTCGAATGATGAAGTCGCGTTCGTCGACGCGGGCGAGCAGGACGGAGCCCAAGTAGATCGACCAGATGCCGTCGTCGATTTCATCGAGCCCGATGTGGTGTGTCTTGAGCGCGTTGGCGATGAAGAGGAGCTTGTGCTTGAGCCGGAACGTTGCCGCGTGGGTCACACGCTTCACGAGGAAATGACCCGGATACTCGAGGGGTGGAAGTTGCTCAGGATACGGTCGCGGTGACGCGATGTAGAGTGCACCAGGCGGGCGTCCGTTGAGGAATTCATGCGGCCGCTCCTCGTTGTATTCGGTGCGGAACACATTGAAGCGCCGCTGCTGCGCGGCGAGCGTGGCGCGTGGCGGGCGACAGGCCCCGGCTTTGAGCGTTTTGTGCATGCGTTCGTGCGCGCCGTTTTCTTGCGGCGACGCGGGGCGAATCCGCTGATGCTGGATGCCTAACCGCAACCACCAGACGTTGAGCTGCGAAAGCCCGTGAATGCCATTGGTCGCGAACGGTACGCCATTGTCGGTACGGATCGCCCGGGGCAGCCCGAAGCAACGAAAGGCCCGTTCGAGGACCCTGCGCACGCCGTGCCCCTGAGTCGAGCGCAGCCCCTGGCACGCGAGGAGAAATCGCGTGTGCTGATCGGCGAGGGTAAGCGGATAGCACCAGATCCCGTCTCGCGTCCGAAATTGTCCTTTGAAGTCCGTGGTCCAGAGATCGTTAGGCGCGTGGGTGATCGGGGGAACGACCCCGGGGTGATGATGGGGCCGACGGCGGCGCCGCTTCTTCACCAGGCCTTCCCGGGCCAACAGATCACCCGCGGTGCTCACGGCGGGCCACGCCGCGTCGGCGATCTCGGGATGTC
>CBQVAZ010000506.1:0-3273 GCA_967720205.1 uncultured Gemmatimonadaceae bacterium
GCGGCGTACCTGGCGACCCTAGCCCTCGTCTTCAACGAGCGTTCCTTCCGTGTGATGACTGGGACGCTCGCTCAAGCCTCTTTCAGCGATCGTCTTTGGACAATCGCGACGGTGATCCCGCACTACCTGCGATTGCTCATCGCGCCTGCCTCGCTATCCGCCGACTATGAGGCTCAGGTGATTCCTGCGGCCCACGGGCTCACGGCAGCGGGCGCCGTCGGCTTGCTGCTCTTGGGGAGCTACATCGCGGCAGTGATCATCGCCTGGCGACAGCATCGGCCGCTCGCGTTCGCGCTCCTATGGATCGCCATCGCGATCGCACCAGTGGCTAACGTGTTCTTCGTCTCGGGCGTGACGCTGGCGGAGCGCTCACTGTATCTGCCCAGCGTGGGTGCGATGCTCGCGTTAGGCATCGCGTTCAATGCGCTGGCGGCCCGACGTCCGATACTGGCCATCACGGCGATGGCTGTAGCGCTGCCGGCAGGAGCCCTGCGCACGTGGTCCCGCACGCCAGTCTGGCGCAATGATCGTGCGTACGTGATCACGCTGCTCAGCGACCATCCGGAATCGTATCGCGCCCATTGGGTGGCCGGCCGAGTACATCGTGCGGCTGGACGTCCTGTGGACGCTGCCCGGGAATTCGCTCTGGCTCGACGGCTATTCACTGGCGATCACCGGGTGTACACGGAATCCGCTGATCTCGCGGCGGCAACCGGCGATGCCATCGCCGCTGCTGCCCTACGGGACTCGGCAGCGGCGCTCGTGAGGCAGCCATGATCGTCACACCGCTGCAGCAGCCGAGGACGTCACCGACCCCGGATCGAGGGACAATCAGAATCCTCGAACCGAGTACTGCGCAGCTCATTCCAATCGCGCTGGCCGCGCTCGTGCTGGCCGTGGCTGTACTCACGGTAACGCCGTGGCCGGTCGGTGCATTCGAGGACGACGCGATTTACACGGTTCTGGGAAAGTCGCTCGCCGAAGGGCAGGGCTATCGCCTCATCAATCTGCCGGGGGCGCCTAACGCGACGCACTTTCCGCCAGGATACCCGGCGCTCATCGCCGTGATGTGGAAGCTGTGGCCGGCATTCCCGGACAACCTCGTCCTTCTCAAGTTCGCCAACGCGCTCCTGTTAGGCCTCGCGGCGGCTGGCACCTACTTATTTGCCGAACGACGCCTCGGCCTCTCGCGCCTCGCTTCGGCGATCACAGCGCTCGGCGCCACCCTGTCGGTGGTGATACTGCTCCTGAGCGGCATGGTGTTGTCGGAGCCGCTCTTCCTCGCCTTGCTGCTGCCGACCTTGCTCGTCGCCGAACGCGCAATCGAAAGCGGTCGTGCGCGTGATGCGTTCGTCGCTGGTGTTCTGCTTGCTGTGCTCTCGCTTGTGCGAACGCTCGGGCTCTTTGCGATTCCCGCAGCCCTGGGTCTTCTGCTCTGGCGGCGTCGTTATGCAGCCGCGACAGCGCTTGCCATCGGTGCGGGACTTCTCATCGTCCCATGGCAGCTCTGGGTTGCGCTGCACCAGCACGAAGTCGCCCCGATCATTGCCGGAAAGTACGGCTCGTACACTGGCTGGGTCGCGCAAGGCTACGTCGACGGCGGCGTCCAGTTTCTGTGGCGTGTGCTGGAACGCAACGCGCTCGATCTGTTCCGTGTGATGAGTTACTTGCATGCGCCTGTCGACGCGCTCTGGCCCCGCATTATCTCCTTTACCGCGCTTTTCAGCCTGATCGTCTTCGGCGCACGCAACCTAACGCGCCGCGCTCCCGTGACAGTTGCATTCATGGCGATGTACTTCGCGGTCGTCATGATCTGGCCCTTCGAGCCGAATCGGTTTCTCCTGGGGCTGTGGCCGGTTCTGGCGTTATGCGCCGCCATGGGCGTGCGCGGCATCCTGCAGTGGCAACCGGCCCGGCAGCTCATGCTCGTGCGCTACGCAGCCGTCGCGCTCTGCGTCGGCCTCGCGATCGGCGCGGCCACTTATAACGGTCGTGGCTACCACAACTCATGGTGGGTGAACGTACAGAAAAAAGGCGGCGAGCGGCTCAAGCCCATCGTGGAGTGGGTGGCGCACAACACGGCCATGAGCGACGTGATCGCGACGGACCACGATCCCGCCGTCTATCTCTATACCGGCCGCCGCGCCGTTCCGACGAGCACGTGGATGGTCCGTGAACGAGTGCATCCGCTATCGGCGGAAGAAGACGTAAACGCCGTTAGGCAGCTACTGTCCGAACTGCGGCCTGAGTACTACGTGCCGACGTCAGTCATCGGCATGAATACGGCGTCCGCGCTCGCTCGGTCCAAGCCTCCGGTCCTGAGATACCTCGGCGCGACACCTAACGGTGCGGCGTTCAAGCGGGTGGCGCAGTGAGCCACCGCATCGCGCCTGTACTCGTCGTGGCGGTCGTACTCCTTGCGGCGATCATGTCCATCACGCCGTGGCCCGTCGGCTCCATTCAAGATGACGCGACCTACGTCATTCTTGCCAAAGCGCTGGCCACGGGAGAGGGCTACAGGCAGCTCAACCTCCCCGATATGCCGCGCGTCGTTCATTATCCGCCGGGCTATCCGATCTTTCTCGCGGCACTCTGGAAGCTCTGGCCCGACTTCCCGAATAACGTCGTCGTCTTCAAGTACGCCAATGCCATCCTTCTTTCGTTAGGAGCGCTGGGCGCGTACGCCTTTGCACGCACGCGTGCCAAGTTAGGTGTCATAAGTTCCGCGCTGGCGGCGATATCGGGGACGATCTGCGTGCTCGTGCTCTATGTGACTGGCGTCGTGTTGTCTGAGCCGTTGTTCATCGCGCTGCTCTTTCCTGCGCTCATGGTGAGTGAAGGAGCCGTGAACGAAGGAAAGGTGCCTAGCGCAGTAGCGGCTGGCGCGTTAGGTGGTGCGCTGGCACTCGTCAGGACGATCGGCATCGCGTTGCTCCCAGCGCTCGTTCTCGCATTGCTCGTTCGCCGTCGTGTGAGCGCAGCGATCGCCGCGCTGGCTACGGGTGTCTGCGTCCTCGCTCCATGGCAGCTCTGGTCAGCGGCACACAGCGGCGATGTGCCCGCCGTCGTCGCCGGGAAATACGGCAGCTACCTCGGCTGGATGATCGGTGGCTATCGCGAAGGCGGCTGGGACTACGCCTTCGCCGTGATAAACAAGAACGTGAACGACCTGCAGCAGCTACTCGACTACCTCGTGATGCCGGTCGCGTCAGGCTGGGCGCGCGGCCTCACGCTGGCAGCGGCGCTCTTGATCTTCCTCATCGGCCTAACGCG
>CBQVAZ010000507.1:0-3269 GCA_967720205.1 uncultured Gemmatimonadaceae bacterium
GCTACATAGTGACCGACTTCACACCGGGCGAGTACGGTTTCATCTGTTACATGCCTGACGCGAAGGACAAAAGGTCCCACCATTTGCACGGGATGGTTGACCAATTCAAGGTCGGATAGCGTCACCGAAGCGTACCTAACGTGAAGCGGGGGCTTGCCTAACGGCTTTGCCCCCTTTTTCTTCACTCAGCGTGATCCCGGTCACAGCCTTGCCGGACGCTGCTGTGCATTGTCGTTGCCCTTTCGCCTCGTCAGGTACACCAGCTGCCTAGCAGGCGCTCATGTTAGGATGCGTGGAGCGTGGTTCTTTCGCGGATTCGCAGCCGGCTGCGCGGACTCCCTCAGGCCGAGGCGCCTGATGTTGTAACGTTCGCCGTCTGGACCGGCATCGTGTTCGGACTGGCTGAAGGGGTGAACGCAGTCATCCGCCGCCGAGTGCATCACTTGCCGACCGGCGAGTACAGCTGGCCCGAGTTGCTTTGGATGCCACCGTTGGCAGCTGCGACCACGCTCACGCTCGTTGCGCTCGTGGTGCTGTTAGGCGATCGAGCCCTCCGCGCTCGTGGTCGCTTGCTTGGATTCGCGCCCGCGCTGCTCGTGGGACTGGGCGTGTATGGCGCCGTGCGCGCGATCCGGCCCGGGATCCAGCAATGGTCGTCTCTTGTGCTGGGTGCAGGTTGTGCGGTTGCGTTGGCGCAGCTCCCGAGCAGCTGGCTGAACGGCGTTAGGCGAACGATTCGCTGGCCGCTTCCTCTTGCCGTGACTGCGTTCGTCGCATGGGCCGTTGGCGTCCCGTGGTATCGGCAGCACGTGGATCAACTATCTCGCAAAGCGCTGCCGCCTGCCGCAGCCGATGCGCCGAACGTCTTGCTCGTCATTTGGGATGCGGCCCGCGCGCTGAGCCTCTCGCTCTATGGCGCACCGCGTCCTACAACTCCGGAGCTGACGAAGCTCGCACAGAGCGGAACCGTCTTCGAGCACGCCTTTGCCACGTCATCGTGGTCGCTGCCATCGCACGCGAGCATGTACACAGGACGCGACGCGCACGAAATAGAAATCGGGCGCACGATTCCACTTGACGACACGTATCCAACGCTCGCTGAAGTCCTTTCCCGCCAAGGCTACGTCACTGGCGGCTTTACCGGCAATCTCTTCTACGGCTCGCGCGACTTCGGCATCGGGCGTGGATTCAGCTGGTACGATGACGAAGCCCCGGTTTCAGTCACGAAAATCGCGACCACCTGGTCGATTACTCGCCAGGCGCTGACGCGCTGGCGCCGCCGCTCCGGCGATCATCAATCCGTCGTCCGCCGACAGGGCGACGACGTACGCGAGGATTTTTTACGCTGGGTCGATCGACGAAACGGCCGGCCCTTTTTCGCGTCGATCAACTTCTTCGACGCACACGCGCCGTATCTCGCACCACGCCCATTCAATCTCGCGTTTGCGAAGGAACAGCCGCAGTACTGGACCGAGTGGGAGCGACCCACAGACCCAAAGGTTCTGCGCGAGCTCGAAACAGCGTACGAATCCTGCGTGCTGTACCTCGATTACGAGCTTGGCCGCTTGATCGAGTCGCTGCGAGCCCGCGGTCTTCTGGACAACACGCTCCTCTTCGTAACGGCGGACCACGGCGAGCAGTTCGGCGATCACGGGGCACACCTTCTGGGCCATGAGCGCAGCCTCTACGCCTCCGTCCTGCGCGTCCCACTCGTTATGCGATTCCCCCGCTCTGTCCCCGCTGGCGTGAGGCGCTCCGAGGTCGTGAGCATCCGTGACATCCCGCGGACTGTCCTCGAGGTGCTGAATATCGAGGCCGAAGAGTACTTCCCCGGCGTCTCACTGCTGCGTTACGCAACCGGCACCGCCACCGAAGCGGAAAGCTCGCAGCCACGCATCGGCTATCTGGAGCCGAGCAACCTGTTCGGAGCGGAATTGAAGCGGGCCACTCGGGAGCAGCACCGCTTCTCGGTCGCCACCGGCTCGCTGCACTACATGGTGAACCGGTCCGGCGTGGAGGAGCTGTACGACTTCGTTCGCGACCCATGGGAGACGCGGAATCTCATGCGCGACAGCAGTATGGCGTCGGCAGTCGTAAGGTTCCGAGCAATCTTGGACAGCGTCGACCAAAAGGTGATGTACGGCCGAGTTCGCTAGCGCCGCCTAACGGCGCTTCCATACTGCGCTCTGCAGTGTGACGTCATCAATTCTTCAGTCGGTCGACTAGCTTGCGAGCTCGATGAGCGCTCTTGATCGCGTTAGGAAAACAGTCGGAGCGATGCCTGAAGTGACCGTCGCCGCGCTCCTGGTGATCGCAGCCTGGTGCGGCATCCTCTTCGGCTTCGCCGAGGGCGCGAACGCCGCGGTGCGACGCCACATTCATCACATCCCGACAGGCGAATACACCTGGACTGAGCTCCTCTGGATGGCGCCTCTCGCTGCCACCTTGACGCTCGGCGCCGTCGCGTTGGTTGCCATACTTCTCGATCGCGCAGTCCGTGCGCGTGGCGCGCTGCTGCGCCTTGCATCGCCATTCGTCGTCGCACTCGCCGTATTCAGCCTTATTCGGTCGCTGCGCCCCGGTATCGCCGGCATCGCGGCGGGCGTGCTCGCGATGGGATGTGCAGTTGCGTTCGCGCGCGTCTCGTCGACCCGCCTGCAAAAGGTTACGCGCGGCGCGCGCTGGCAGCTTCCCGTTGCGATCGCTGCGCTCTTCCTGTGGGCCGTCGGCGTGCCCCGTTACAGACAGTTCCAGGAACGACGCGCCCGAGCAGCGCTGCCAGCAGCAGCGCAAGGCGCACCTAACGTGCTGCTCATCATCTGGGATACGGCCCGCGCGATGAGCCTCTCGCTGTATGGACACTCGCGCGCCACGACGCCGCAACTCGAGGCCTTCGCGAAGGGCGGCGCTGTTTTCGAGAGAGCCTTCGCGACGTCATCGTGGTCGCTCCCCTCGCACGCGAGCATGTACACCGGCCGCGACGCGCACGAGATCCGCATCAATCGCGATATCCCGTTGGACGGCACGTTCCCGACGTTGGCCGAGGTGCTTTCACGGCGCGGCTACGTGACCGCGGGATTTACCGGCAATCTCTTCTACGGTTCGCGCGACTTTGGAATCGCGCGCGGGTTCGCGTGGTACGACGACGAAGCGCCGGCTTCACCGTCCAAACTCGCGAGCACGTGGACGCTCACGCGCCGCGTGCTGGGTCCGTGGCGGCGCTGGCGCGGCAACCATCAGGAGATCGTTAGGCGCCCCGGCAGCGACGT
>CBQVAZ010000508.1:0-3266 GCA_967720205.1 uncultured Gemmatimonadaceae bacterium
GCGTCCCGAGCAGCATAACGAGGCAATGCTCGCTGAGGCGATCGAGCGAGCGCGCGCGTATGCGGAAGCTGGCGCCGATGGCCTGTTTGTACCCGGTCTCGCCGACGTCGCGCTGATCGCGCGTCTGGTTGAGGCGTCGCGTCTGCCGCTCAACATCATGGTCAGTGCCTCCACGCCACCGCTACGCGCCCTCGCCGAACATGGCGTCGCAAGGGTGAGTCATGGCCCTGGCCCTTACCGTCTGGCGATGAAGGCGTTGGAAGAAGCGGCGCGAGTCGCCTTCACCGTGTGAGGGATGCCTAACGGGAAGTGGACACAACGCCGCACCTCGCGAATCCAGCAGGTTCGCGCGATATTCGTGACGTAGCCCTCGCCGCGGAGGAATCGTGCAGTCCACAGAATACGATGCGATCGTAGTCGGCTCCGGAATCTCCGGCGGATGGGCAGCCAAGGAGCTCACGGAACGTGGGCTGCGCGTGCTGCTGCTCGAGCGCGGTAAGAACGTCGAGCACATCAAAGACTACGTGAACGCCACGAAGGGACCGTGGGAATATCCGCATCGTGGTGGCCGGACACTCGACATGGAGCGCCGCTACCCGGTGCTCAAGCGAGACTTCCCGCTCAACGAGAAGAACCTCGATTGGTGGGCGTCCGACGAAGATTCACCATATACAGAGGTCAAGCGCTTTGATTGGTACCGTGGTTATCAGGTAGGTGGCCGATCGCTCATGTGGGGACGTTGCAGCTTCCGCTGGAGTGATTTCGATTATGAGGCCAATGCGCGCGAAGGCGTGGGCACTGACTGGCCCATCCGTTACAAGGACATGGCGCCTTGGTACAGTCACGTCGAGCGCTTCGCTGGAATCGCAGGATCGATTGAGCGGATGCCGCAGCTCCCTGACGGCGAATTTCAACCCGCGATGGCGCTCAACTGCGCCGAGGAGCTTATCGCGGGCCGCCTAACGAAGCTGTTCGACGGCAAGCGTCGCCTGATCTCGAGTCGCACGGCTAACCTTTCTCAGCCGCTCAACGGACGCGGCGCCTGTCAGTACCGCGACGCGTGCTGGCTGGGCTGTCCCTATGGCGCCTATTTCAGCACGCAGTCGGCGACCCTTCCGGCGGCAGTGAAAACCGGGCGCCTAACGCTTAAGCCGTTCGCCATCGCATCAGAGGTGCTCTACGACAAGGATCGCAAGCGCGCGACCGGTGTGCGCGTGCTCGATGCCGTGACGGACCAAACCACGGATTATCGCGCACGCGTCGTCTTTCTCTGCGCATCCACGCTCAACTCCACGTGGCTGCTCCTGCGATCAGCGACCGACGTGTGGCCTGGTGGGCTCGGCAGCAGCTCGGGCGAGCTGGGACACAACCTGATGGACCATCATTTTCGCGTGGGAGCGTCGGGAAGAATCGAGGGGATGGGAGACAAGAACTTCTTCGGACGCCGCCCCAATCCATCGTACATCCCTCGCTATCGAAACCTGTTCGGCGACAAGCGCGCGTATCTGCGCGGCTTCGGGTATGAGTGCGGCGCAAGTCGCGACGGGTGGTGGCGCGTGATTGCCGAGCTGGGTGTCGGAGGAGCGTTCAAGGACCTCGCAGCTCAACCCGGCGAGTGGAATATCGGCGGCACGGCGTTCGGTGAAATGCTACCGAATCACAGCAACACCGTGACGCTGGACGAGACGCGCAAGGATAAGTGGGGTCTCCCTGTGCTCAAGATCGATTGTGCGACGGGCGAGAACGAACGCCTCATGCGCAAAGACATGGCGAACGACATGGCCGAGATGCTCACTGCATCTGGCGTAAAGGATGTGAACCCGTACGACGCCGAGTACTACCCCGGCATGGGGATCCACGAGATGGGCACGGCGCGCATGGGGACGAGTCCCAAGAACTCCGTGCTCAACAAGCATAACCAGGTCTGGGACGCGCCTAACGTCTTTGTCACGGATGGCTCCTGCATGGCCTCCACCGCGTGCCAGAACCCGTCGCTGAGCTACATGGCCTTCAGCGCACGCGCTGCCGACCACGCTGTCAACGAGCTGAACCGGCGAAATCTCTGAGCTATTTCGCCGGCGTCAGCCTAACGTTTCTGTACTCCACCGCGGTGTGATCGCCTTGAAGCAGGATGGGGCCGGGCGCGCCTTCGTTGCTGTCGAGCGCGCCGCCGGTGATGCCAGGGATCTCCTGATCTGTGATGACGTTCTTGCCGTTGAGCACGACAGTCACGCGCCGTCCGATGAGCGTGATGTCATAGGTCTGCCATTCACCCGGCCCGGTTGACGCGTTTTCGTTAGGCGTCAGGAAGCCATACACGCCGCCGATGTGCGTTGACTGCGGCACCTCGCGCTCGGGACTGTCCTCCACTTGCACCTCGTGCCGGCCGCGGAGGTAAATGCCGCTGTTCCCGCCTTTCGCATAGCGAAACTCGACATGCAGTTTGAAGTCATCGAACGAGCGCGTGGTCATCAAGTTGGCCCCGTTTGCGCCGTTTGTAAGCACGCCATTCACAGCGCTCCATTTGCTCACGGCTCCTCCCTGCGTCGTCCATCCCGTTAGGTCCTTTCCGTTGAATAGCTCGATGGGCTCGCCCCATACTGGTGAGGTGGCGCGTCGCATCGAAGGCGCGCGCGTCGCAGTGAATGCGTGGCTCGTGCCGTTCGGGTTGACGATCGTGCCAGTGAGCCGCTCTCCATCGATCTTCCCGTCGACGCGGAGCTCGCCATTCCCGTCTTCCCACTGATGCGGGATAGCAAAGTGAAATGCGTTAGCGGCAACCTCCACACGCGCGATCGGTCGCGCGCTTCCGAACTGCCCGACGAAGCGCCCTACTAGTGCGTCGCGTCCCGAAGTCGTGACTTCGAGCCACGATGGATAGGCGCTATTGCTCCCAGTGACTACGAAGTCCCAGCGACCGAGTATAGGTGCGCTCTGTGAAAGCGCTGATGATCCAGCGGCGTGCGTGAGGAGCAGCGCATTCAAGCAGCTAAGGCGGAGCAGACGCGAGCGCATGGCGAGTCCGACGAGTTGACTGTGAAGGTTGGTCGACTGACGAGCGATCTCCCAACCCTCGCACAGACACCTGCGTCCAACAAGGGCTTAGTCCGATCGAATCGCTTTCACAGGATCCGCCGCGGCAGCTCGCCGTGCTGGTATCCAGCACGCCAGCGCAGCGACGCCCAGCAGCAGAATTGTTGCAACCGCAAGGGTGAGCGGGTCGGCCGCGCTTACATCGTACAGTGAGCTTTCAATCCGGTGGCGAG
>CBQVAZ010000509.1:0-3260 GCA_967720205.1 uncultured Gemmatimonadaceae bacterium
TGGGAGCGCACCGACCAGGTCGAGGCATTGCGGCGCGCGATTCGTTAGGATCGTAGGGCGCAAGCGCTCTTGCCAGCGCGTCACGATCAGGAGCCCATTGATGGTTGAAGTATCGGTTTCGCGTCTCGGTCTCGATGGCAGCTCGAACACGTATGTCGTGGTGCTTCGCGAGGCCGATGGCGAGCGAGTGCTCCCGATATGGATCGGGCAGGCTGAGGCCGAGTCGATTCTTTTGCAGATCAACAGCGTGCCGCGAGAGCGCCCCCTCACTCACGATCTGTGCAAGACGCTGATCCTCGGTCTCGGTGGTGAGCTCAGAAAAGTGCACATCACCAAAGTGAGCAACGGGACCTATTACGCCGAGATGCACATCGCGCGAGCCGATGGTCTCGTCACGATCGACGCTCGGCCGTCGGACAGCATCGCCGTCGCGCTGCGCTGCGGCGCGCCGATTCTCGCCGACGAGTCGCTCTTGATCACGCCAGGCGACGAGACGGACGAGGATGAGGACGGGGAAGGGGAGAGCCAGGTCATCCCTCCCAAGCCCGACGTGATGAGCACACTCGAAATGACAGCCGAACAGCTCAAGGATCATCTGGCCAATCTGCGACCGGAAGATTTCGGTAAGTTCAAGCCGTGAGCACTTCGGGGGCGCGGCTCACGCCCCTCGTTAGGTTGGTCCTCGCGCTGGCAATCGTCTTAGGCGCGCTGTCTCCCATTCATGCGCAGCACTCGCGCGTCGTAAGCGGCCGCGTCGTGGTTCAGCGCGCCGGGGACGCCGTTCCATTGGCCGGGAGCCTGGTGACGCTGCATCGCGTTGGCAGCGACACGGCTGGCGCGATCGACTCGGTCAAGAGCGACGCCAGGGGGCGTTACACCTTTTCATACCGTCCCTTCGGCGCCGAGCGCGCCGTCTATTTCGCCGCCGTGATGTTCGGTGGCATCGCCTATTTCACACAGCCGTTAGGCGACGCGTCGACGAGCGCAGAGCAGGCCGAGATCACCGTCTTCGATACGGCGTCGACCGGAATCGACATCGCTGTGCGTGGTCGGCATCTCGCCATCTCGTCGCCGAGCACGACTGGAAACCGCGCGGTGGTCGATGTCTTCGAGTTAGGCAACGACTCGATGCGCACGCTGGTGCAGGGGCGCGAATCGAACGGTCAGACGCGGGCCACGTGGCGCATGCCGCTTCCGGAAGGGGCGCTCAACGCCAGCGTCATGCGCGATGCTGGGGACATCGCTGCCGCCGCGGTGACTGTGACGAATGGCGAGGCCGTTGTCTTTGCGCCCTTTGCTCCGGGGATGAAGCAGCTCGCCCTGCGATATGAAGTTCCCGCCGCGCACGATTCCCTAACGATCCCATTGGTCGAAACGACAGGCGTGCTCGAGGTATTGCTCGAGGAAAGCGAGGCCCGCGCGTCAGGCGGTGGCCTGGCGGCGAAGGGGCCAGTCACAGTCGACGGCCGCTCGCTGAACCGCTTTCTCGCGCAGGACGTGGCGTCGAGTGCCGTGCTCACGATCGCACTCCCGCCGGCGCGCGGCACGGCTGCCAACCGCACGTGGCTGATCGCGCTGTTAGGCGCTGTAGTGGCGGCAGTTCTAGTGCTCTGGCTCCTGCGTCGTTCGCAACGTGAGCCTGCAGCGGTGCAAAAGCGAACTGCTAAAACCTATACGGATTAACCGGATCAACGGATCGTGCGTCGCCCGAAAACCATCGCCATCGCGCAGGTACAATTGTGAGAACAAGAAATCAACCAACAAAAGCAAAGAACAAGAATCCAAGAATCACGACCGGCCGCGTGTACGTCCCAGTAAACGTTCGTCGGAAAGAATCCGGTTCTATCCGCTCATCCGGGTAATCCGCACGGGTTTGCTGTTGCTGTTGTCGTCCCATCGCCGACGCGCAGGAATCGGTTGCCGCCTGTCTCGGCGAAGCCTAGAATTCGTTCTGACAACCGATCTGCTCGGACGGGAAGGACGGAAGCCGGTGTGAGACCGGCGCGGCCCCGCCACTGTAACGGGCAAGCTGAGCGCGCTGTATGAGCCACTGACCAAGTCGGGAAGGCACAGCGACGCTGCCCGGAGCCAGGAGACGATTCCTGTTCGCGCCACACAATCACCAGCCCTCGGGGGAGGGTCCGTGGCGTTTCTGCTTCGCACCTGCTGTAGTCTGAGTTTGTTTGTGCTCGCCGCCTGCGGCCGCGAGCGTCCCAGGGCTGGGGCGAATGGCGCCGGGTACCACCGCATCGTCTCGCTCAATCCGACGACGACCGAGCTGCTCTTCGCGTTAGGCGCTCGCGCTCGCCTCGTCGGTCGCTCGCGCTGGGACGTCTTTCCTCCGGCGGCCCGCCGGATCACCGACGTGGGCGACGCGCTGCGTCCCAACGTCGAGCGCGTGCTCTCCGTCGAGCCCGATCTCGTGGTGGTTTACGAGAGCCCGGAGAATGCCGCGGCTGTCGAGCGCCTGCGAGCGAGCGGTGTGGAAGTGCTCGTGCTCCGAATCGATCTGCTCAAGGACTTGCGCCGAGCCTTCGACACGTTAGGCGTTTTGCTGGGCGACACGACGCAAGCGACCCTCGTGCGCGACAGCGTCTTCGCGTCGCTGCATCGCGTGCGCGACGCGACCGCCGGCCTCGAGCGGCCAACCGTTTTCTGGCACGTCTGGGATTCGCCCATCATCACGATTGGTTCGGGGAGCTTCTTGACCGAGCTGGTGAACATCGCCGGCGGGCGCAACGTCTACGAGGACATTAAAGGTCCGTCAGCGACAGTGAGTCTCGAGGACATCGTTAGGCGGGACCCGCATTACATCTTCGCCGGACCTATCACCGCCGCGCACATTCGCGCCGACCCCCAGTGGCGCGCCGTTCCAGCCGTGCGCGAGGGGCGCCTCATCGTCTTCGATACCATGCTTGTCGGACGACCGTCAGTGCGTCTCGGCGAGGCCGCGCGCTCACTCGGACGCCTGCTGCATCCCGGGAGCGTTCCCTGAGCGCGCGACGCTACGTCTGGCCGCTCCTGGTCCTCGCCGTTCTTGTCCTAGCGCTCGTCGGCCTCATGCTCGGCAGCGTCGAGATCTCGGCGGCGGCTGTGTGGCGCGCCCTCGTGAGTGAGGACAGTTCGACGAACGGCGTGATCGTGCGCCTGATCCGCGCGCCGCGCGTCGTCCTGGCGATGCTTGTGGGTGCCGGGCTCGCGATGAGCGGCACCGCGCTCCAGGGCGTGCTGCGAAATGCGCTGGCTGATCCGTACTTGCT
>CBQVAZ010000510.1:0-3259 GCA_967720205.1 uncultured Gemmatimonadaceae bacterium
AGTCGCAGCGGGGATGAGTGAACCGAACGAATTCGTATCCGGCGCCAACGAGGGCGTATGGTTGAAAGTCGCTCGCAGTCGATCCCTGGAGGATCAGAGACAACGTTGGAGTGAAGGTGAAGAGGGGCGGCTTGTAGTAGGTGCCTTCCTGCCTGCTGTAGGCGATTCCCAATCCGCCCTGCACCGCCAAATGGCTCCGGAAGTGGCTCGCCATGACGAAGTTTCCGCCGAACCCGGATCGTGCGTCCTCGACGCTGTACTCCTTCGAAAGAAACCGAGCCGTCGCGAGTATCCCGACCTCGCGCGTTCCTGCGAGACTGCCGTCACCTGACTGCGCGGCAGCCGGCGAAAAAACCGCCGACATGACCAGAGTGCAAAGTAGAAGCGGGAAACGACCCATTATTTGTCCACTATGTACAAATGCCCAACCTTGGAGAGGCTGGGCATGTGATCGCCGGAAATGACCGCGTCACTTTGCCGCGAAAAGACTGCCGATGAGATGCCCGGTGAAAGCAAATGCCGGGAGCGGGGACGCGCAAGCACGAAGCACGACCCGCAACAACCCGCATTCTGCTCAAACACCACGGCCTTCGTGGCGCGGCCCGTGCATGCAATGGAATGCGACAGCGACAACGTACAAGTACAGCCTCACGCCCACCGACTGGCCAATCCCAATGATGTACGTACCCCGTTATGCAGGCATCGATGAGCTCAAGACCGAAATTGCGGATCGTCTCCGCCCGGTCTGCAGCCACTTTCCGGACGACGAGTTCGCGGCGCTGATCGACCAGATCGCACGCATCGAGCACAAGTACGCCATTCGAGCTTGGCCCAATGCTTTGCGAGCTGGTGGCGATGCTGAGTCCGCTCCTCTCGGCAAGTCGGCTTCGCCGCCGACGGATTGAGCAATTCGAGGAGATTGGGCAATGACTATTCCGCGAGCACCTGGTGCACGAATGAGACGGCAGTAGCTCCTTCTCCGACAGCCGACGCCGCGCGCTTCATGTTGCCACCTCGCACGTCGCCAACGGCGAGCACTCCCGGTAGACTCGTTTCCAGGAGGTGAGGAGCTCTTGCCAGCGGCCAGTGCGCGGCGGCCAGATCCTCGGGCGATAAATCGGACCCTGTCTTGATGAATCCGTTCGCGTCCACCGCGACGCAGCCCCGGAGCCACTGCGTGTTGGGAACGGCACCTGTCATGGCGAAGACATGCCTGATCTCCTGTGTCTCAGTGATTCCAGTTCGATTATCCCGCCACCCCACTTCCTCGAGATGATTCTCTCCTTCGAGCGCCACGATCTCCGTGTGCGTTCGCAAGGTGATCGCGGGATTCGACTCGATGCGGCGGATCAGATAGCGCGACATGCTCTCCGAGAGTCCATCCGAGCGAACGAGCATGTAGACATGCTTGGCCGATTGGGCGAGGAACACGGCGGCCTGGCCAGCGGAGTTCCCTCCCCCGACTACAACGACTTCCTCTCCTCGGCAAATGCGAGGACACGGAACGCCGGGTTGCTGTCGCCGAGGATGTGCCAGTCCGCCGGGGTGACGGTGAGCCGGAGCACGAGTGTGTCATGCTCCATGCGGCCGGCGGGCGTCCTGTTCTCGTTAGGCAGCGCCTGGACTGTCCCGCGCTGCCACTGAGCAGGGGAAGACATGTGATGGCAGCAACCGAGAGCGATCGACTCACGATCGGCATTAGTCCGGCAATCCCACCCGCTCGAGCGCCTCACGCAGCATCACCAATCGCTCCGGTTTTGTGAAATTGGTTGCAAGTAGGCCGCTGATCGTAAAGCCGGGCTGCAGTTCCAGCACGACCTTCGCCATCTCTTTTGCTTCGTCGAGTCGTCCGAGGTGGACCAGAGCCACTGTATGTAAGTAGCGCGGGACGCTGAATCGAGGATTCGCCGCGGCAGCTCGGCTCGCGGCGCTTATCGCGTCGATAAAGTTGCCCGTGAACACATTTGCAAACGTGAGACCTACATACTGTAGGTAGACCAGCTGGTCGTAAGGACTGAGACGAATCCCCATTTTCGCATGTTCAATCGCCGTTGAGTCCTCTCCGAGCCACGCGCGGACGATAGAGCTGAATCCATAAGCGAAAGCCGTGGAAGGGCTCAGCGCTATCGAACGATCGATCGCCTCGAGCGCCGTTGGGTAGTTTCGTTCAAGCACGGCGACGCAGAAACCTCCCATCGCCAGCGCCATGGCATCGTCGCTTCCGGCCTCGATCGCTGCGTGCGCATGAACGAGTCCGGCCTGCCGGGCGTCGGCGTGGAGTCCGCCGCGCAAGTAGCGCTGCTCGTGGCACCAGGCGAGGAGCCCGTGCACCGCGGCGTAGTTAGGCTCCAGCCTGATCGCCTCCTCCAGGAAATGCAGCGCCTTGTCAGCGTCCCCCGGCATTGCGGTTGTGGCAAATGGCAGCGCACGAAGAAACAGGTCGTACGCGTCCAAACTGTCGGGGCGCTTTCGCCTAACGCGTTCGACCTCGACTTTGCGCAATGTCGGCTCGACGGCACCGATCACGCTCATCGTAAGCTCGTCCTGCAGCGCGAAGATATCGCCTAACGTGGCGTCGTACTTATCAGCCCAGACATTGGCGGCCGTTTCGGTGTCGATCAGCCGCGCCGTTACTCGAACATGGGTGCCTGACCGCCGGACACTGCCCTGCAGCGCGTAACGCACGCCGAGGTTGCGACCCACGGCCTTTACGTCGATCGGCTTTCCCTTGTAGATGAACGTCGAATTGCGCGAGATCACGAGCAGCCATTTGATGCGCGACAGTCCGGTGATGATCTCCTCGACGATTCCGTCCGCGAAGTACTCCTGCTCGGCGTCGCCGCTCAAGTTCTCGAACGGAAGGACGGCGATGGAAGCGAGACCATCCAAAGCAGTGGCGCTCGTCGGCACCGCGCCGCGCTCGACCGCGTCTTTTAGCGTGCGTAGCTCGTTCGCGAGATCGCGCGCGGTCTGAAACCGGTCGGCTGGCTGCTTCTCGAGGCAGCGCATAACGACGCGCTCGAGATCTGCTGGAGCGTCTGGCCGCAGGCTGGTGAGCGCCGGCGGGGTCCCTCGCATGATTGCGGCGGCAGCCTCCCAGAGGGACTCGCCACCGAACGGTCGCTGCCCGGTCACGAGCTCGAAGGTGAGGATACCTAACGAGAAGATGTCTGTGCGCGCGTCGACGGGATCGCCGAAGACTTGCTCCGGCGCCATGTATGGCACGGTGCCGAGGATTTCCCCGGCTTTGGAGAGAGGT
>CBQVAZ010000511.1:0-3249 GCA_967720205.1 uncultured Gemmatimonadaceae bacterium
TCATTCTGGCGGCTGGTGTGGGCGTGCAAGCCGCGGTACTCATGCGCCGGCATCCCGTGCGAACCAGGCGCTGGGTCGCCGCGATAGCGATCGTCCTCGCGGCCGTCTCAGTCACGGGCGCGTTAGGCTTCAACCTGGCCCGCGGAGCGCGTGAGCGGCGGCTCGCGGACGGCCTGCCGGCAGCGGCGGACGGAGCACCTAACGTATTGCTCCTGGTGCTCGATACCGTTCGAGCGCTGTCACTATCGGCGTACGGCTACGGTCGCCCCACGTCGCCCACGCTGGCGGCTCTCGCAGCCAAGGGAGTGCGCTTCAATCTCGCGGTCGCGCCCGCACCGTGGACGCTGCCAAGTCATGCGTCGATTTTCACGGGGCGCTATCCGCATGAGCTATCGGCCGGGTGGAGCACGCCGCTGGATGGAACGTTTCCGACGTTGGCCGAGCGCCTAACGGCAGTCGGCTATTCCACCGCGGGCTTCGCGGCGAATCTGCACTACTGTTCGTACGAATTCGGCGTGACGCGCGGCTTCGGCTACTACCGCGACTACGACGTCAGCATGAATGAGATGTGGCGCACAAGCGCGCTGTCATCGGCGTTCGGCCTCTGGCTGGTGCAGCGGCTCGGCGGATACAGCGCACCAGGGCGATTGTTCGCCGACCGAATGAACGAGCGCTTGATGGCGTGGTTCGACAACGATCGTCTGCGCGATCCGAAGCGACCGTTTTTCGCCTTCGTGAACTACTACGATGCGCACGGACCGTACGATCCGCCGGCGCCGTTCGACACGATCTTCACAGGACGCGAGCCGCCGACGCGCGACTCGGGCAGTCGCGATTTCACGAAGCAGGAAGTCGACGGACTGATGGATGCGTATGACGGATCGATTGCGTACCTCGACCGTCAGATCGGCGAACTGCTCGCCGCGTTGGAGCGGCGCGGTCTTTTGCGCAATACCATCGTGATCGTCACATCCGACCATGGTGAAGAATTCAACGAGCACGGTCAGATGAACCACGGGAACACGCTGTATTTCCCATCGCTGCATGTGCCGCTGATCGTGAGTGGCGGCGGTATCCCGCAAGGGATCAGCGTGCCGCAGCCTGTGACGTTGCGCGACCTGCCGGCCACCGTACTGGACCTGATCGCTGCACCGGCGAGTGCCGCGCTCCCGGGCCGGTCATTGGCGCGGCACTGGCGCGCTGGCGCCGATTCGTTAGGCGCGCTCTCCGGGGACTCGGCGTCGCCTGTCTTTGGTGAAGTCGATTATGCGCGCAATCTGCCGTCTTCCATCCCAGTCTCGCACGGGTCGATGAAATCGGTCGTCGTCGACGGCCATCATTTCATTCGCGGTGGCGACGGATCGGAGGATTTGTTCGACGTGCGCAGCGATCCGTGGGAGCGCAAGAACGTTCTGTCGGACTCCACGCGCGGCGATGTCGTGCGGCGCGCGCGAGCGCTCATCGAAGACGCGCGGGCGCGCGACGTTCGGCGGAGCGGAGCTCCGCCGAACGCGACACGTTAGGCAGGCTTACTTTGCGTGGATCGTGAGCACGCCGACGTCGGGAATAGCCGTCGTGATCGATTGCGAGCTTGTGATCGTTACGTCAGGCAGTGGCTTCATGTAGTCGGCCGCCGTCGTGTAGTCGATCCCGTAGGTGCCTGCCGGCAAACCACCGACGCTGAAGGATCCACCAGCTGACGCCTTTACGACGACCGTGTACTTGCCGTTCGCATTGCGGAAGGCGACCGGCGCGAAACGCGCGTCCGCCGACGTCGCTCCAACTCGCACGGCTCTGAGGCCGACGAAGCGGAAGTATTGCCGCAAGTACTTGGTCATCTTCGCCGTGTTCACCACCGGGTTGTTCTCGCCCACCTTGGCACCCGAGACCAGGAAGTACATGCCGCCGGTATCGTTCGTGCCACAGAACGCGAGACCGAACTGCTGCCACGCCGAGACGTTTGCAAGCGTTAGGTCTTCGTGGAGATGGTCGTAACCGCTGCCGCCGTGCTCCAGCATGGCGGTACGCATGTGATACTGCGACCCGCGTTGCGCAATTGCCTGTAGGTCGCTTGGCAATGTCTGGCCGAAGCGATGATAGGAGATCTCGTCGAGCTCCGCCGCAACGTTAGGCATGTTGATCATCTGATCGAAGTACTGCGTGCTGGCTACCACGCCGCTCGCCGTAGGACCGACGAAGTCGGGGAAGAACCCGGCCGTGTGCAGTCGCGCGCTCACAGCAGAGAGGTTGCGACCAATGACCTGCGAGCTCCAGCCCTGCAGATTCGGCTCGTTCACCAGCTCGAGCGAGTTAGGCACGAAACCGTACTTCTGCTGCAGGTGCTGGAAGGCAGCGAGCACGAACTCCGCATACTCGTCCGGATTGTCGCGATGCAGCTGCCCCGAATTCGCGCCAGTATACGAGAGGTTGAACCAGAGGTCGTCGCCGCGCGCCTTCAGTTTCGCCTTGAGCGGGATGATCAACTGCTCGACGACGTAATCGAGATAGCCCCAATTGAATCCAGCAGGATTGATGTTGAACGGATCGGCGTTGTCATTCACTACCTGGAACCAGTAGACCTTCCACTGATCGAACGTGAGTTGGCCGGATAGTTTTTGCGGCCAGTGGTCGACAGGATTCTCGAAGCCGTTTCGCAGGCCGACACGGATCCGGTTGACCCCGACTTCATTCGCGGCGCGCTCGATCACTTCGTCGTGATAGGTCGCATAGGCGCGTGGGTCGCACTCGGCCTGGCCGATTTCCATCAGCGCTTCCCAGCCGGTCATCGTCTGGAACATCTGCTGCCCATTGACGGTAACCGTGCCTAACGAGGTGCCGCGTGGAACGACCGTGACGTCAGCGGTTCCGCGGCGCCCATCGACCGTGGCAGTGATTGTCGCGTTCCCCTGGCTGACACCGGTTACAAGGCCGGTAGACGTGATAGACGCCACGGTGCTGGCTGAACTGGACCAGGCGATCGCTTTCCCCTGCAATACGGCTCCGTCGCCGTCATAGACGGTGGCAGTCAGCTGGGCCGTCGCTCCGACGTCGAGGGTGCTCGCCGTCGGCGTGACAGTGACTCGAGCTACTTCACCGGCAGCAACGACGTTGTTCGAGCCCGTTGCATCAGAGCCGCAGGCAGCGCTGAACAAGAGAGCCGCTGCGGCGATTGCTCGGGCTGCAGGGCGTGATATGAGAGCAGTGTTTTTCATTAGAAATCAGAAGCTGAGGACGTTTTCGATACACCGC
>CBQVAZ010000512.1:0-3246 GCA_967720205.1 uncultured Gemmatimonadaceae bacterium
TCCTCGGGGCGAGTCTCGAACTCGACGGTGAGCCCCGCGTGCGCTGGTCGACGCGAACCTCCCGCCGCCAGCGGTGCTTCACCAAGTGGCATGCCTGAGACCGGCGTCTGCGTGTCCGCCCCCTTGGGCGTCTCGGCGGCTTGGATCTCGGCGGCCGGCGTTTCGGTGGCCGCCGAATGTACCAGCGTGCTGCCTAACCAGCGCTTGAAGCTGACGGCCCGCGGCGGCCGCGTCGTAATGAACCGCTCACTCGGTCCTCACAGGTCCGCTGAGCGCTAATGCCCGTCTCGAATGACGATGAGCCAAGCCTGCGCCATCAGGTCAGCCGCCGGCTCCGACAATCATCATGGCTACGCGTCGCATTCGCTCTAGCCTTTGCTGTCGCTGTTGTGCTTTCGAGCCGCAATGGTTCCAGTCTGACGGACCAGGTCGCGTCATGGCTTCTTGCAGCGGGTTTCTTCGCAGGATCGCTTTGGTCCGATCTGCTAGCGGGGCGTACACCCTGCCCCAAATGCGGATATCGCGTGCGAAGTGCCGGTGTAACCTGGAAGCGCTGCCCTCACTGTCGGGAAACGTTGACTTAACAGGACCTCCCTTCAGAGGGTAACACCGCATTCGCGTCACGCGATCGATTCCGCAATCTTGGCGCGGCGGGCGCCGACGCCGAGATTGCTTGCATGACCAACAACTATCGAGACGGTGTCGAAGTGACGTCTCGCCCGCAATCAAGCAGGGACCGAGCGAGCATAGGCTAGGGTCGCGACGGCAACAGTCGCAGTAACTCCTCGTCCGCCAACGGCCAGTTGGCGCGCAGTTTCTTGAACGCGCTTGCAGCGCCCGTGCTGTCGCCCAGGAAGTTCTTCGCCGTACCCAGCATGAAGAGGGTCTGCGACCGGTTGGGACACAGCCTGAGTACGTTCTCGAGTCCGGCGACCGCGTCTCCGAGTGCCATTCTGCGCGCGGTCGCAGCGAAGTCCTGCGGCCGCTTCGCACCGGATATTACCTGAAGGGCGAAGAGTTCCGCAGGGAAGACGCGCTCGGGCGGGCCGACGAACGCGTTGAGCTGTCGCTCGATCCCCATAGCGGCGCGCAGCCATTCCGTCGCCTCGGCAGTGTCGCGGCGCGCCCGCGCGACGAGCGCCCGCACCACGAGCGCATTGCTCGCCATCATCGGTGACCGCGTGCCCTGATTCAAGCGCACCGAGTCGGCGATCGCGAGGAATGGCGCAGCCAACGAAGCGAGCGTCGTGTCGCCACGCTGCGCCGCGTCGACGGCGAGCCAGTAGGTGGCAAACTGCCGGAAGTCGCGCTCGCGATCAGACGCCGGCGGCGCTGCACTGATCGTCGGACGGGTGAGCGGCCGCTGCCACATGCCCGTCTCCGCGCCCTGTTGGAACTCGAGCTGGGAGATGACGAACGCCGCGTCCGAATAGCTAGTCTGCGCGCCCACAAGCAACGCCCGCGCCGTGTCGATCAGACTGCGCGCGGCTCTCCAGCGCCCCTGCTGGAGATACGCGTAGTGCAGCCAGGAGAACGGATGCCAACGGAGTTGGGCAGGGTCTTCCGTCGACCCACGCGACGATCCCCATGTGCGCTCGTTCGACCGCGCGACATCATCCCAGAGCCCGAGCTGCAGGTAGATGTGAGACGGCATGTGCAGCGCGTGGCCGGCGTCCGGTGCGATCTTGTCGTACATGCGCGCGAAGGCCAACCCCTCGGCCGCCATCCCGGGCGTGTCGTATAGATGAATGAGGTAGTGCGTTGCTCCGGGATGATTCGGATTTGCCGTCGCGACCTTCTGCGCGAGCCGGATCGCCTCGCGAAAGAGCGAATCGCGCGCGGCTCCATCGGTTTGGCGTCCGGCGAGCATCAGCGCGTGGGACGCGAATGCAGCGGCTTCCTCATCGTCCGGCGCAGCCAGCGCGTGTCGATGCATCGCGTTCGCGTACGCGCGCACGCGCTGGGGCACCGGCCCTGCCTCGTAGAAGGCCTCGACGGCGGCACCAAAGGACCGCTCGCGCGGCGTCCGCGCCTTCGCCAGGCGTTCGCGTGCCGTCGGCGCGAGCCTCGCCAACGCAGCGCGTGACGAAGGGAGATCTTCGGTGCGCCACAGCACGTGGCTGTACGTGAGTGCTTCGCTCCAGTATGCCAGCGCAAGGTTGGGATCGGCGCGCTGCGCTTCTCGAAATGCGTTCGCGGCGGGAGCGTACTCGAAGCTGTGCAGGAGCGCCATGCCCCGGAGAAGCGGCTCCTGCGCTTCGGCTTTTCCCAAGTTCGGGAAGACGATCGTCCCTAATGTAGGCCTTTTGTGCGCGTCGTGCTGCGCCGTGGCCGGAAGTGAGAGCGTGGCACTCAACACTGCGATGAGGGTAAGTCCCAGTGCTGGGCGCATCCTGCAATATATCACCATCGTCGATTTTGCATATCGGATGACAGTGCGCTGCCTAACACGCGCGCGTGAAGCTGTCAGTGCGCGTAAATTAAGGGATGTATCTTTCTTCAGCGTGCCGCAGCCTAAGCGCCACCCGTTAGGGCGCGCCATCGGCAGCTTGGTCGCGGCCATACACAGACACGTTGAGGAAGCATGCGACTGTCACTTCACGCTAAGATCCTGTTCTCGACCGCCGGAGTCTTTGTGGGGCAAGCTGCCTACGCTCAGGTCAGCCACCCTGACAGCGCTATAGCTTGCGCCGCGGGCAACCATAAGGTCATCCCCGGCGCCCCGTGCACCATCCTGGTTAACCGGCCGCTGTTGTTGACGACGCGGACTGTCACTTGGACCCTCGATACGTTCCCTACGATGGCGGCTGCGCGGACGCTCGCTGACTCCACAAGCATCATTGTGGAAGCTGACAATCGCATCTGGCGCTTCCACGTGGGGCCCCGAATGGAAGGCCGTCCTCACTTCGCTGAAGTCGGCCCATTTGAAGTTCCCGTCGCCAATCGTTATGCGATCGTTGTAGCCTTTGCGGTCGTTCCCCCCGGAGCCCATTCTGCCTCCCACACGCACGCGGGGCCGGAGGCATGGTATGTCCTGGGTGGCTCGCAATGTGTCGAGACCTCCGCAGGGCCGCATCGAGCCACGACCGGACAAGGCATGTTCATTCCGGGCGACACGCCGATGTTCTTGACGGCCACCGGTTCTGAACGGCGACGCGCGTTTTTCATAGTTGTGTATGACGCAGCCCGGGCCTGGAACACTCCAGTCACTTGGCAGCCGCGCGGGCTCTGCAATGGCGCGCCCTA
>CBQVAZ010000513.1:0-3242 GCA_967720205.1 uncultured Gemmatimonadaceae bacterium
AGTTGGCCACACCCGTGTAAACCTTGATCGCGACATCTTCCGCAGACTGGAAGCTCGTCGCACCGCCGAAGCCACGAAAATCATTCTCCGTGCGGACGTTGAGGCTGGCGTCCAGGGTGCTGCGATCAGACTGCGCCCACGTGAGCTTCCCGAATCCAAGGTGCTCTCGGAACTCGCTCGTCGCTGGACCTGTGAACTGGCGCAGATTGCTGAGCGCCGCGGGGAGTGACGCCGAATCGCCGCCGAGCCGGATCGTTGCGGGCTCGTCGCGCGCATTCAGCTCGTACGTGCCGAAGAAGAAGAGCTTGTCCCTAACGATGGGACCACCGAGACTCCCGCCGCCCTGCAGTCGTTTGAAGTTCGGTCGCGCCGCCGCGCGTCGCACGGCTATCGCGTCGCGCGCGACGTAACTCTTGCCGATGCCCTGCGCGAAGATGTCGGCTTGCCACTCATTACCGCCGCTGCGCGTCGTTGCCACGATGATGGCGCTCGATGCCTTTTGATATTCGGCTTTGTAATTCTGCGTCAGGACGCGGAATTCTTGCACGGCAGCTTGCGGGAAGGGATTCCCTTTGCTCGCGTCCTGCCCAGCGACGCCGCCGCGTAACACATCGTTCTTATATGTCGCGCCGTCGACGAAGACGTTGACTCTCTCCGGCGCCTGTCCGCCCGCGGCGAAGAACTTGTCTGTGTTGTTGACCGATTGCGGCGTTATGCCTGGGACGAGTTTCGTTAGGTCGAGGAAGTTGCGATCAGCCGACGGCAAGTTCGCGATCTGCTCGCGACTGATGTTCGTCCCCACCTCTGACGTCTTGGACTGCGCCGCTGCTTCAGTCGTTATGACGACGGCGGATAGCTGCGTCGCGGCCGTCTGCAGCTGAATGTCCACGTTGACTGTCTGACCGACACCGACATCGACAGTGCGCGATTGCGCAGTGAAGCCGAGGCGGCGAACAGACACGTCGTACGTGGCGGGCCGCAGGCCCGGGATGTTGTAGAAACCGCTCGCGTTCGTTAGGGCTCCGCGCGTTAGGCCCATCGCCGGATTCCGTACCGATACCTGCGCATCGGCGATCGGCACGCCCCCTTCGCCTTTCACGTATCCGCGGACGCTGCCCGTAGTGGTTTGGGCCTCCGCGGTCGCTGCGTGTCCTCCAAACGCCAGCCACCCCAAGCCGGCAATAAGTAGATGTGATGTGAGTAATCGACACACAAAGCTGACTCGCCTCATAAACAACCTCCATAAATGTCCAACGCGCCGCGAACGGAAGTCCGCTCGTTAGGCTCTTTCCTTTGGCGCTGCGATTGGGGGGAAATCGCGGCGCGATGTGAACAATTGCATGCGGATTAGCGAATGCCAAACTTCAGGCGCGGGCCTGACAACCTCAGGCGTGGCCGTTCAGACGGGCTCGACCGCGCGGGGTCGCGACTCTGCACGTTAGGCAGAAGCGGGTGCTAGTGCGAGTTACAACTACAACGTCCGTCGCTGGCCCATCGCCGGGTCACGACACGGGCAATGGGCCAGGGGACGTACAGGCGAGCTAGAGCTTATCGACGTGCATCTTCGCCATGAGCTTCAAAAAGTCCACAGGCGCATTGCCATCCAGTTTCACTGAACTGCTGCTGATCTCTTGCCGCAGCACCGCGCTTTCCGCCTTCTGTCCTTTGCGCTGCAACAGGTCCGCGCGAATAGCCTTCGTGAAAAGATCTGTCGTCGTGGATGCGGTGAGCTCGGTCTCCGCCGTCGCCAGATCCTTCGCCTGCATCGCGATGTAGGCGTTCAATACACGCGGGAAAGTGTTCGCCGCTGGCACCATCGACGTGAACTGTTTCGCCGCAGCACGCGCCTGCTCGAGATCGTTGATGCGAGCGAGCACGACTGCCTTGAGCGCGAAGTGCGCTGCTGGCGGCGTCCCGACGTCAGATGCCGTTAGGTGTCCGACGACTGCCTTACGATCACCGAGATACGCCTCGATCGCTGCGAGTCGTTCGTGCACAACCGCTGTCTGCGGCGGCGTCAGATCGGTGGCCAGAATGGTCATGAGCGCGGTGCGAGCGTTCTTCACGTCGCCGGTAGACGCGTACGACGCAACTGTCCAATAGGTGAAATCGCGTTTCACCGCGGCGTCCGTGAACTTCTCCTGCTCGCTCGCGAAGACAGTTCGCGCTTTCGCCGCATCCCCCATCATGAGATGAATCGCACCGAGCTTCATCGGGCCCGCCGTGAACTGCGGATCCAACTCCATCTCCCGCTGAACATGCGCTAACGCCTCCGCCGGCTTCCCCTGCAACAGCAGGAGGTCTGCGTACGAGTCGTGCGAATTGGGATGGTTCGGCGCGAGCCTAACGTATTCTCGGATTTCCTGAAGCGCTCCTTCCATATCTGTTGCCACGAGCTGATACGCGAGCGTGTTATGCGCAGCGGCGTACGTCGGGTACTTCTTTATGAACTCCCTGCGCATGCTGATCTGTTCTGCGACGGGCTTTCCTACGACCTGTGCGTTGACATACATCCACGCGATGTCGACTTCACCAGGGACGAGCTCCGTGAGCGCTCGCAGAACTGGGACGGCCGCAGGTGCACGCCCGGCCGCTGTCTCTCTCCAATACAGCGCTAACAGCAACTCGGCCGGAGGAGCCGAGGACATTGTGGACATCAGGTCAGTGATTGCCTGCGCTCGCACTTCAGCGGTCCCCGTTCCAGTGAATGCCTGGTAAACGCGTGCGAGTGTGAGTTGCGGCGCGAGCTTTACAGCGCTGTCGATGGCACGACGAATACGCGCTGCTCCGGCGACGTTTTGCGTTTCGAAGATCGCCTCACGAAACAACATCTTGGCTTGCTCTGACGAGCCTCGTAGCTCGAGCCGCGCGGGAGGGGATGCGGGAAGGGTAGTCGCGGCCGACTCGACCTGAGCTTGGACGCGGTTCGGCCACGGAAGTGCGGCCACGACGAGGAGAAATGCACCAACTGGTAGTGCGTGATGGTGCTTCAATAGGACCTCTGTAGGAGAAGCCCGGGCGTCGGGGCGGGCTCAACGAGCCGCGGACGTGCTCATCCCCTGCCAGGTGCTGGTGGGCAGAACAAGTATACCCGCTCCTCGCCTACAGATGTGAGTTGGATCAGGTAGTCTGCGAAGTTGCCTCGATCCTTTTGAAAGTCTTTAGCCCTGTTTTTCTATTTCTTGACCTTTCGGTATTTGTTCGGTATATCGCTTGCTCTCAATTTCGCAGGACCTCGCATC
>CBQVAZ010000514.1:0-3231 GCA_967720205.1 uncultured Gemmatimonadaceae bacterium
CCTTCGGCAGTGAACCCGGCGATCGCGCGATTCTGCAGCTGGCCGCCGAAGCTCGGAATCGGTCGCGGCGGATCGTCGACGAAGAGGGGCGGGACGCTCAAGCGGAAGAGCATGCCACGATAGGCACGCGGTACGAGGGGGGGCTGGCCCCTGCCGTTCTGCTCGTGACAGGCGAAGCAGGACGTGTTGTTGAAGAGCGGGCCCAATCCCACGTTAGGCGCCGTTGGCGACGCGGTGAGGCCGTCCAGGAATCCCAGGCTGAAGAGGGAATCGCCGAGCTTGTGGCGATCGAGCCGCTCACCGGCGAGCGTGGCGATCGGCAGCTGGAATGCCCGGCCGGACGCGTCAAACACCGTGGCGCTGCCGGCGGACAACTCCGTTTCAGGTACGGCTGGAGTAAGCGTCGTCGCCGTGGAGTCGGCGCAGGCAAGGCTCGCCGCGAGAAGCGGCGTTAGGCAGCGCGCGAGCGCCGTGCGTGGAACAGGCGCCAGCCGAGCAGCGCCGCGAAGGCGAGCGAGAAGAGAATCGGTGAAGTGACGTCGCGCTTGACCGACATCCAGAAATGGATGACGCCCAACACGCAGGTGACGTAGATGAGGCGATGCAGCGCGTTCCAGCGCTTGCCGCCGAGTCGCCTGATCGAGGCTTTTGTCGACGTGACGGCGAGGGGCACGAGCAGCATCAGCGCCGTGAATCCAATGGTGATGTAGATGCGCTTGCTGATGTCTTCCCAGATGTCCGAGAAGGCAAGCTGCAGGTCGAGGGTCAGGTACAGCAGGAAGTGGGTGCACGCGTAGCCGAACGCGAAGAGACCGAATGTGCGTCGATACTTGATGAGCCACCCCAAGCGCGTGATGGCAATGGCGGGGGTGATTGAGAGAGTAAGCGCGAGGAAGCGGAGTATCCACTTGCCCGTGTAGTGTTCGATCTCTTTGACAGGTTCCGCGGTGAGGTAGCTAGTGCCGCGGAAGGCGTCGGAGTAGAGGGCGAGGGCTCCCCAGATGAAGGGGAGGCAGCAAAGAACGATGATTACCGCGTGGAGGTAGCGCGGTTCCTTGATGATGGCGGCGTTTTTACGGTTGGGGCGAGGTCGAGGAGGCGCCTTAGATTGAACAGCGGGGGGGGCCCCCCGCTCAGTCTCGGACTGCGTAGCTCGCGCCTCGTCCGCCTCGTTCCTCGCCCCTACGCCCACTAATAGAGCTTCCGCAGGTCCATTCCGGAGTACAGGCTCGCCACCTGATCGGCGTACCCGTTGAACATGAGGGTCTTACGCCGTCGGAATTCACCGACGCGCCGCTCTGTCCCCTGGCTCCAGCGCGGATGATCCACCGTCGGGTTCACGTTCGCGTAAAAACCGTATTCCTGCGGCGCCGCGATATTCCACGCCGTGCGCGGCTCCTTGTCCGTGAATCGAATGCGCACAATCGACTTGCAGCCTTTGAAGCCGTACTTCCACGGCACGATGTGCCTGAGAGGCGCACCGTTCTGGTTAGGCAGCGTCTTTCCGTAGAGACCGACGGCGAAAATCGCGAGGGGATGCATCGCCTCATCGAGACGTAAACCCTCGACGTACGGCCATTCGAGATACGGCAACCGCTGACCCGGCATCTGCTTCGGGTCCAGCAACGTGGTGAACTCGATGTACTTCGCGGACCCTAACGGCTCGACGCGCTTGATCAAATCGGACATCGGGAAGCCCATCCACGGAATCACCATCGACCACGCTTCGACGCAGCGGTGACGATAGATCCGCTCCTCGAGCTTGTACGGCTTGATGAAGTCTTCCAGCTGATACGTCGCCGGCTTGCTCACGAGCCCTTCGACCTTCACGCTCCACGGCTTCGTTTTGAACTGTTGAGCGTTGGCTTTGGGATCTTCTTTGTCCGTCCCGAACTCGTAGTAGTTGTTGTAGCTCGTGACATCTTCGTAGGACGTCTGCTCCGCCTTGAGGTCCTGCTCCTGCGCAGCCGCTTCTTCGCGGCACGCAGCGAGTATCCCCCCGGCCGCCAAGCTGATAAGCCCAGTGTCCTTCAGGAACTGACGTCGGTTGACGTAGGCAGACTCCGAAGTGATCTCGGAGCTGGGAATGTCGGTCTTGGACTTAGAGCGAATAATCATGTTTGTTGGCTCGTTTCGTCCTGCTTGGTCCGGTAGAAGTGCGGCTCGACCAGTGGAAGTTCCCTCAGTCTTGCTACCCCACAGAAGCTACGTGTACCGCTTGGCGGCGGATGTTGCTTTGACCTTTGACCCCTGGCCTTTGACCCTCAGAACCAGAACTCAGACCTAGTAGAGTCCCACACTCCCCCTTACAGACTCAATGAGCTTCTTAGGGTCATAAGCGACGCCTAACCGGAAGACGATCTCCACGTTGCGCACGTCGCCTATTTGAGCTGCAGGGTTCCCGGCCACAACCATCAGGTCAGCCTGCTTGCCCACAGCGATGGTGCCGATCTGCGCCTCGCGCCCCAGGTACTTCGCGCCGTTCAGGGTCCCAACGCTGATCGCTTCTAGGGGAGTAAACCCAGCCTCAACCAGAAGCTCCAGTTGCCGCTGATTTGAGTAGCCAGGAATGACGCCGCCATAGCCAGTAGGATCCGTACCTGCGACGAGCAGTCCGCCGGCCTTCGCAAATGCGAGCTCCATCGCCATCTCTTTCTTGAGCCCAGCGAGACGCGTCGTATCAGTTTGCCGAGCAATCGCCGTGTGCTGCCGCTCGAACTGCTCGCGCAGCTGTGGAACGAGAACGTCGAGACCTGGCGGCACCGGTCGTCCTGGGACGGAGGTCTCGAACACCGTTAGGGTGGATGTTATTGCGACTCTGCGCGCGACAAGCTCGCGGATCAACTCCCGCGCAGCTGGTCCGGAGGGATCCACTGCATCGAACCCCCGCGAATTGGAGCAGACGTCAGCTTGCTTGTTAGGCGCGAAGTCGGTCGCGACAATGAATCCGTGCTCGAGATTGTCGATGCCAAGCTTCGCCGCTTCGGCGAACGTCACCGAGCAGAGGTGTCCCGTCACCTTGAGCCCGCGTTTGTGCGCCTCCTCGATCGCCGCGCCTAACTCTGCGCGCGTGATCTGCATGTACGCCTTGAACGACGTCGCGCCTTCATCGGCCCAATAGGCGACCATCTTGCGTGCATCGTCCGGCCCTTTGAGGATGCGCACCTGCCGGAGAGGGAACGGGCCGCCGTTGAGATACGGCGCCGTTGCGTCCATCGCAGGCCCGGCCAC
>CBQVAZ010000515.1:0-3231 GCA_967720205.1 uncultured Gemmatimonadaceae bacterium
GAACGGACGCGACAGCAACCCGAAATACCGCGGTATCAAGAAGTACGGCGGTGAATCCGTGCGCGCGGGGAACATCATCCTGCGTCAGTGCGGAACGAAGTGGCATCCGGGTCGCAACGTCGGTCTTGGCACTGACTACACGATCTACTCGCTCATCGACGGCGTCGTGAAGTTCGAGCACAAGAGCCGCGCGCGATATCGCGTCAGCGTCTATCCGGTCGAAGCCGCGTAACGAGCGCCGCAGACATACAAACGGGCGGGAGGCATACAGTGCTTCCCGCCCGCGTTCTTTTGGTTGTACTTGTTAGTACCGAGCCACGCCATATATCACGCGGGTCCGCCGTGCGGCGGAGGTGCCATGCGTCACTCGCTTCAGCGCAGCCCTAGCGTTACCGCAGTCGCTCTCGCAGTTCTCGTGTTAGGCACCACCGCTTGCGGTGGTGGCAGCACGGGAACGCAGATTCCCAAGGGCCTCGCCAATTGCGGTGCGTCGCCAATGCTGACGGTTTCACCGATCGACGTCGGCTCCATTCGTGACCTAACGCCGCTGGGCAACCTCGGTCCGCCGGGGCATACATTTCCAACGGATCACCTCTATTTCTACGCCCCGTTCACGGGCACGCGCATGGAGATTCCCGTCGTGTCTCCGGGCGATGTGGTGCTGAGCGAGGTGACCAAACGAACGCGACTCAGCGGTCAGCCCAGTGTCATTGAATACTCCATGACTTTTTTCCCATGCGCCGACTTGAACCTCTACTTCGCGCACGTAGTGCTCACGACTGAGCTACTCACGAGGATCGGAGCGTTCGGGACATGCGAGCAGTCCTCAGCAGGCGGCAACACGTACGAAAGCTGTACGAAAAGGCTCAACCTCAAACTGACCGCGGGATCGCTCATCGGAACGATGGGCGGCGACAACGGCAACACAATCGATTTCGGCGGCTACGACAGGCGAGTGCCGCAACTTCCTTTCATCAACCCGGCGCGATCATACGGCAACGGCACGGAGTTCGGTCACAATCGTACCATCTGTCCTGTCGACTATTTCGTGCCAAATGTCGCAGCAGCTCTGCGAGCGCGGTTCAGCGGTCTGTTTGGGAAACGGACCATAGAGCCCCTCTGTGGGACCATTATGCAGGATCTGCCTAACACGGCGCAGGGACGCTGGTTCTTCAATGAGACGATGCAGGACGATCCGCATCTGGCGCTCGTGCACGACAACGTCGATCCGCGAATCGCCGTGCTCTCGGTCGGCACATCGATTCCGAGTCTGCCAACGAGGTACTGGGGCTTCACGCCCGCGGCGTCTGGTCGCGTCAACGCCGATTTCCCTCGGGTAACGGCTGACGGTCTGACCTATTGCTACCAGACTTTCGTCGGCGCGACGTCGCCGATCAGACACGTTCTCATCCAACTCATTTCGGCGATGCGCCTGCGCATCGAGGGGTTCACGGGAGCGCTCTGCGGGGATCCTTCCACCTGGGCATTTACGGCAGGAGCCAGAGAGTTCGCCCGCTAAGCGAGTGGCACTCGCGTGCTCCTCGCCCGTACTCTTCAACGAGTGCTTTGACCTTTGACCTCTGACTTTTGACCTATGTCGATTCTCAACAAGCTCAAGACGGAGCTGGATCGAGCGGGGCGCGCCGCAGCTGGCGCACTGGATGAAGGAAAGTTGCGCCTCGAAGCGTTTCGCGCGCGCCAGCTCGCGGACAAATCTGCTGAAGCGTTAGGCTACGCTGTCTATCGCGCGAAGAAGGCGGGGCAGGATATGGACGCTGCGGCGCTGCAACGACTATACGATGCACTGGACGCGAGAGAGCTCGAAGTCGCGGCGCTGGAAGCGCGGATGAAGGACGAGGACAAAGAGAAGAAGGAACCGGGCCCGCCGCCGCCAACTCCGTAAAGCTTGGAGTCTGCGGTTCTGCGCACTTAGTACTCAGCTCAGTACTACGCGCAGAGCACTGCAGACTCCAAGCTGTTTCTTATTCTACGGACGGTAGTTAGGCGGAAGCGTTAGATACCGTCTCATCAATTCATCTTGTCGTGACGGTTGCAGTACATTCCGTCCGCGCACAAAGACATGCGTGGGACGTGTGCTTAGCTCCAGCGGATCCCCGTTCCACACGACCAGTGTCGCGTCTTTCCCTCGTTCGAGCGAGCCCACTCGGTTAGCGACGCCAAATGCCCGCGCCGGTTCCAGCGTAATCGCCTGTAGCGCATCGGCCCACGGCATCCCGAACGACACGGCAACGCCGGCTTCGTACTTCACGTTGCGCGCGTTGAACGCGTCGGCCCCGCCCGCCACGATCACGCGCGCGCCGGCTTGCCGCAGCAACGCGGCGTTGTCTTGGCGAGCGCCTAACGTGTTGAAGCTCTGCGGCGCGTTGTTCAGCGATCCAACGATCACGGGCACGTTCTCCTGCGCCAGGCGCTGAGCCACCTTCCACGCCTCGGCGCCGCCAGCGATGATGAGCTGGATGTTGTGCTTGCGCGCCATTGTCATGGCCGCTTCGATGTCGCTCGCGCGATCCGCCTCGAAAACGAGCGGGATTCTGCGAGAGAGTACGAGCTTGAGCGCCTGCAGGTCGCGCATTGGAGCGGACGTCGGTCGCGTTCCACTGCGCTCGAGATCGTTGCCCTGGCGATAACTCGCGGCATCGCTCAAGAGCGCGTCCATGCGACCGATCACTTCGCCGCGCGCCTGTCCACGGTTCTCTCCAGTGCTGGCCATGTCAGCGACCATGGCGGCCGGCGCCCTAACGAGCGCGTCGGCGAGCGTACCGGTGGAGAGATCGATGACCGCGCTTTGGCCCGAGACGAAGTTTCCGCCCGGAATGATACCGGCGATCACGACGCCGTCGTTGCGCGTTACCTGCAGATGTGGCGACGCGGGATTGAAGCCCAGCCAGGACTCGAATGACGCTGCCACGCTACGTTCACCGCGCGCACTGGCGTCCTGCGTCGCTTGCACCTGACCGATCTCGTTCACGCCTAACGTCGTAAGCGCGTTGAAGATGCCCGGCGTGACCCATTTCCCCTGCGCGTCGATGCACTGCGCGCCGGATGGGCACGCGATGCCGGCACCGACCTGCGTGATGCGTCCGTTATCGAAGATGACGGTGCCGTTTTCGATGAGCGGCCCGCTCACTGGATAGACGCGAGCGCCCGTAATGGCAACGACCTGCGCCTCGGCCGTGATTCTCGCCAGGGCCAATAACGCGACGGCAGCAA
>CBQVAZ010000516.1:0-3230 GCA_967720205.1 uncultured Gemmatimonadaceae bacterium
GGATAAGGTGCCCGGGAAGCGCCTAACGAAGGTTCCCGTCTACGTCCTGACGAGCCGGCGCACGATTTCCGCCGGTGAGTCTTTCACGTTCGGGCTCAAGGCAGTTGGCCGCATCACGATCGTGGGCGAGCGCACAGCTGGTGGCGGTCACTTCGGCCGCGTCATTCCGCTCGTCGCCGGCTACTCGATGTTCCTTCCCGTTGGCCGCACGTACGATCCGCGCACGAACGAGGGCTGGCAGGTGGAAGGGATCGTCCCCGACGTCGAGGTTGCGCAAGAGCGGGCGCTCGAACGCGTGCTCGAACTCGTTAGGAGCCGAGCGAGCCGCTAACAGTGCGCGTTACTCTCGCCGCGCGTACTGATCCAGTCCGAGGCCTAACGAGATCGTTGCGAGCACGACGATCGCCGACGTGTAGAACGGCACGCCTAGGCCCAGTCGATCGAACGCGAAGCCGGCCCAAATGGGTGCGACGACGCGCGCCACGCCACCGAACGTCTGCTGCACCCCCATGTATAACCCGCGCTCGTGATTGCCGATCACGCGAGACAAAAGGCCCGTCACGCAGGGGAACGTGAATGCCGTCCCCAGCGGGATCAGCGCAACGAAGAAGGCGAGGCCACCTAACGAGGACACGAGCGGCATTCCGCCGAGCCCGATCGCCAGCAGCACCATGCCGAAGCGGGAGAGCCGGGCCTCGCCGAACTTGTCCACCGCTTTCCCGAGCAAGAGAACGCGCGTAAAGACGGAAATGGCGCCAACGTACATGAAGAAGTAGCCGATCGTTTTCTCGGTCACCTGGAAGCGGAACGCGAGAAACAACGCCAGCACCGCGGTCACCCCGTTGAACGCCCCCATCGTGATCGCGTAGATCCAGATGAGACGCGAGGCCGGCTCGCCAGAATGCGAGATCACCCGCAACAGCGCCTGACGCGACGTCTTGCGCACGATGGATGGGCTGTGCTGCTCGCGCGACTCGGGCAAAAAGCGCCAGGCGAAGACAGCCGCCGAGGCGCACAAAACGGCCGCCAGGATCCCCGGCATCGCATGTCCAACCGTTGTCGGTAACCCACGCGTCACCATGCCCTGACCCAGCGTCACGGCAAAGGCGCCCACAACGGGGCCTAACGCGACACCGAGATTTGTCGCCGCCGAGAGCCACCCCAAACTCCTGGCGCGCTGTGAAGGCTCGACGGCGTCGGCCACGTACGCCTGAATCACACCGACAGTGCCACCGCCCGCGCCCTGCACCAGACGCGACAGCAACAAGAGAAGGAGCGTGTTCGCAAAACCAAAGACGAGATACGCGATCGCCGATGCTGTGAGCGCGACGAGCAACGCGGGACGGCGGCCGAACTTGTCCGAGAACCTCCCCCAGATCGGCGCGCTCACGAGCTGCGCGACAGTAAATGCGCTCACCATGAACGCCGTGATGAGCCCGATGCCCATATGCATCGTGCGCCCAAACACGGTGAAGTTCAAACCCTCGCCGCCTAACCGCTGGATATAGAACGGCAGCAGCGGAATCACCATCAGCACGCCGACCATGTCCAGGAAGGCGGTGCCCATCAGTGCGAAGAGCCGCGCCGGGATGTTTCTCACCTCACGCGCGAGGACAACCAGCAAGCCGACCGCGATGAGCACCGCGAACACGCGCACCACTGGCGATTCCAGGAAGCCGCCGACGTCCCCCTGTGGCAGCATCATTCGGCGACCTTGCCTAACGCAGACGGCGGCATCGCTCTCCCAACCAGCCCGGCCAGCGCCACGATCGTCAGCACGTATGGAATCATCTCAACAAACTGCGACGGCAGCGCGTGCAGAACCTGCAACCTGATCTGCAACGCTTCGGCGGCAGCGAACAGCAAGCACGCGAGCGCGACTCGTCGCGGCTTCCAGTTGCCGAAGATCACAGCGGCCAGCGCGATGAATCCGCGCCCGGCGGTCATTCCATCAGTGAATTGATGCTGATCCAATGCCAGATACACCCCACCTAACGAAGTCAACGCCCCGCCGAACAGAACCGCGGCCCAGCGCACGCGCATAACGCCGACGCCAACCGACGTCGCCGCCTCCGGCTTCTCACCGACTGCGCGCACGCGAAGCCCGAACGGCGTACGGTCCAGCAGCCAGCCCACGCCGAACAGCGCAACGATAGCACACAAAACAAGCGGATTGATGAGCGAAGCAAAGAGCCCACTCGATGAACCAACGCTACTCCCCCCCGCTGCGGTTCCCGCAAACCAATCGAAGCCAGGTACGCGCGGCGAATTGGACGAGCTGTCGAACGCGAGCCGTAGGAAGAACCGTGTGATACCAACGGCGAGCAGGTTGACCGCTATGCCGACGACCACCTGATCGGCGCGATAGCGGATCGTCGTCCACGCGTGTAGCGCGGCCGCCATCATGCCGCCGGCGACACCGCTCAAAAGGCCAATCCACGGCGAGCCGGAATAGTACGCGCCGAGTGCCGCGCAGAATGCGCCGACGAGCATCCAGCCCTCGAGCGCGAGCGCTACGATTCCCGAACGCTCGGACAGCACGCCGCCTGACGCGGCCAGCAGATACGGCGTCGCGATCCGCAGCGTCTGTGCGAGAAAGGCGAGGATGATCATGCCGGTTTCCGCGACACGCGTAAGAGCCGCTGTACCTCGGGCACCGATGCAGCCACGGCGATGATCACGACAGCCGTTAGGACTTCGACCATCTGCTTCGGCACGACGGCGTTCACCGCGAGCCCGCCTTGCGAAAGCGTGGCGAAGAGCAGCGCCGCGAGGAGAACGCCTAACGGATGATTGCGGCCCACCAGCGCGACGGCGATTCCGAGGTAGCCGGCGCCGGCTGCAAATCCCTCTTCGTAATACTGCTTGTAGCCGAGCACGTAATTGGTACCGCCGAGGCCCGCCAGCGCGCCGGAAAGCACGAGCGCACGGAACCAGATGCGCCCGACTCTCACACCCCCATACTCCGCAGCCGCAGGCTGCAGACCGACAGCGCGCAGCTCGTATCCTTCGCGCGTGCGGAAGAGATACCACCCGACGAACAGTGCGATGGCGATGGCCAGCAGTACGATGAAGTTCGCGGCCGAGCCCTGAAAGCCTCTGACTACGCTCGATAGGCGCGGAACAGCGCCCGCGTGGATGTCCGGCGTGTGCAGTAAGTCAGGCACGTGTAGCTTGGTCGCGACGATCCAGTTCAAGAACGCGAGCACGATGAAGTTGAGCATGATCGT
>CBQVAZ010000517.1:0-3229 GCA_967720205.1 uncultured Gemmatimonadaceae bacterium
TCCGGCGCGACCGGTGCGGGTGCTGAGATGTGCACGATCGATTCCACACCGCCGCCAACCCGGCGGCGCACGATCAGCTCCGCCGCACTGCCAAAGGTGCTGGCGAGACGCGCGCGCGTGTTGCTCAGTCCTACGCCGCCGGGCGACGCTGGACTCCACTCCACGCCAGGCTCGGCGCCGTCATGTGCGATGAGGATTGTCACGCGATCACCGTCGCGCCGCGTATCCAGCGTTAGGTGCATCGCTCCACTGCGACGCGCCAGACCGTGCACGACCGCGTTCTCGACGAGCGGCTGCAGGATCAGCGGTGGGACCGGGCAGGCAGCTGCTTCAGGCGCCACCACGACGTGGCAACGCAGCCTGTCCCCGAAGCGTAGCTGCTGCAGCGCCAGGTACCGCTCGGCCAGCACGACTTCCTCGGCGAGCGGAATCAGATCGCGACCATCATCACGAAAGGCGGCGTGCAACAACTCGGCGAGTTGCTCCAGCGCGTTCGATGCGCGCATATGCTGGCGATCAGCCACGAGCGCAGAGATGCCGTTAAGCGTGTTGTAGAGAAAGTGCGGATGCAACTGCGCCCTGAGCGCAGCAAGACGGGCGGCATTGAGCTGGCTCTCGAGCTGCGACTCACGAAGCGCTCGCGCGCGCCGCTCGCGCGCCTGCTGGATGCTCCACGCGGTGAGGAGCGTGGCGCAGTAGAGCGGGATGATTAACGGCATCGAGCTGACCCAGATGCGCGACACGTGCAGCTCGAATCCGAATAGAAAGCCGCCTAACGGCATCATGGGGCGAGACGCCCATGCATGCACGACCGCGTGCGCAGTAGCGAGCGCCAGAAAGAGCGCCACGTGCAAGGTTACGCGGCCTAACGCGAAGGGCCAGGGCGGCCGCAGCAGCGTGATGTGGACCAGGAGCGGCAGAGCGACGGCGAAAAGGATCCAGCGCGGCGACGTCGTGGAAAGCACTGTGCTCCACGGCACGGGACTGCCGTGTACAGTCGTAACAAGGCGCACATCCGCCGCACTCATGACAGCCATCAACAAACACGCAGCCGCGATGGCGAGCACAGCGCCGAGCGGCGCAACGCGCGCGGGCGCCGCAAGCGTCTGCGCTCGCGGCGCTCCCGCCCTATCAAGGGATGCTGTCATCCTGTATCGGTCACCTCTGCCACGCCATTCGTTGTAGCAACACGTTATTGAACTCCTACCATCCGGACCGACTCGGCGCGCGCATGATCGCTGGGGGACACCGTCACAATGACCGAGAACTCGCCGCGCTTGGAGCGCACGCGGATTCTGGCCTCGTTGTGCAGCGCACTCTCCGTTCCGACGATGGAAATGGCGCCGTGATCGTTGAACATCTCACGATACGTTGCGACACGCTGCTCGGTGCCGCGGTTTGGATCGACTACGAGTGATTTGTCGATGAAGGCCCGCATCTGCTCGGCGTCGCCCGAGTTGAACGCGTGGAGATAGAGGCCCGCCAGGCGCGTTGCGGGGGTTGCGGTCCAGTCGAATGGCTGCAGCGAATCGCCTGATCCTGGCGCGGGACGCAGCTGCCCACCGCCGCCCGCGTGTAACGCCTTGAAGCGGTTCTGCTCTTCCTGTCTCTCCTTTTCACCGGCTGCCGCGGTCTTGCCGCCCGAGAGGCGCTCCCAGTCCGCGAGCGTAAAGCGGCCAACCATCATGATTTCGCCGTTAGGCGTTGCGCGCACGACGGCTGCTTCGCTCTCGCCGATGTCGCCGAGTTTGATGCCCGGGACATAGCGCTCGATGATGAAGTGGTGCGTGACGATGGCGCGGTTCGTACCAGGCTTTGGTGCCTTGAGGACGAGCGCGCGTTGCTCGGGTGTTGCAGTGAGCGACATCAGCTCGGCGGATAGCGCCGGCTCACCGAAGGCCATCTGCGCCGTCTCCTTCGAGCGGAACATCGGACTCGATACGATCTCGCCGATCGGAATGCCGGCGCTGCGCATAACGAGAGCGATCGCTTTGGCGTCGGCGACGCCCGCCTCGCTCAGGTTCCGCTGCTTGGTTCGATCGTCGAGCGGCGCCGTTCGTGGATCGTCCATGTAGCTCTTATCGGTGCGCGCGTGGCGCAGCAGGATCGTGTAGCCGCCCTGTTTGAGGACTTGCAGTAGCGAGTCGGCTTTGAGTTCGGTGGTGTCTGGCGATGCCGTCGTGACGGCAAAGGCCAGTGCGGCGATTGTGAGCGATGCAAACATGGCGCGATCTCCAATTCGGACTGTACCGAACCATTTCGGGGATAGCGGACATGGGACAACCGATCCCGGCACCGACGGTCAGCTTTGGTTGCGAACGGCTCGCGGTACGAGGCGCAAGGCGTAGAATTTAGGCACTCCCACCCGCGAGACCCCCCACGTGACCGCCGCGGCCTTCGAGCGCCTCAGCGCAGCATTGAGCGGCCGCTATCGCCTGGAACGTGAGGTCGGCGCCGGCGGGATGGCGACTGTGTATCTCGCCGAGGACGTTCGCCACCACCGTCGCGTGGCCATAAAGGTTCTCAAGCCGGAGCTCACCGAGGCGTTAGGCGCCGAGCGGTTTCTCAAAGAGATCGAGGTCACCGCCCAGCTCCAGCACTCGCACATCCTCCCGCTCTTCGACTCCGGCGAGGTACCGGCGGAGCACTCGCAGCCTTCGTATCTGTTTTACGTGATGCCGTTTGTGGAAGGTGAAAGTCTCCGGCAGCGTATAGACCGTGAGAAGCAGCTGTCGCTGGACGCAGCGCTCGACCTAACGAGACAGGTCGCCGGCGCGCTGGACTACGCACACCGTCAGGGCGTGGTCCATCGGGACATCAAGCCGGAGAACATCCTGATCAAGGACGGTCAGGCGCTCGTAACGGACTTCGGCATTGCCCTCGCCGTGAGCCAGGCTGGAGGAAGCCGCCTAACGCAGACCGGGCTCTCGATCGGCAGCCCGCAGTACATGAGTCCCGAGCAGGCGACGGGCGAACGTGAGATCGACGCCCGCAGCGACGTCTACTCGCTCGGCTGCGTGCTCTACGAGATGCTCGCCGGCGATCCGCCGTTCGGCGGGAGTACGGCGCAGGCTGTGGTGGCGCGAAAGCTGACGGGGGCCGTCCCGAGCCTGCGGCCGGTTCGCGACACGGTGAGCCAAGGCCTCGACCACGTCGTCACAAAGGCGCTCGCGAAGGTTCCGGCTGACCGGTACCCGACCATGGCGCTGTTCGCCGACGCGCTCGGGCG
>CBQVAZ010000518.1:0-3227 GCA_967720205.1 uncultured Gemmatimonadaceae bacterium
TTCGCAGCGCTGTCGTACTCACCTGCCCGCCGGAGAATTCGTGCGGCTCGTTGAAGCCGTGCGCGGTCGCCTGCGTGCGTCGCAACCAGCTCGCGTCGAACTCGATGGCGAAGAGATGCGCTCCTTCAACATCGAATTGATCCGAGTGGATCTCTCCCGGCGGGTGGTAGATCACGCTGCGCGGAGCGCACGCGCGCACACCGCCGTCATAACGCTCGCTCCATGAACCGGAAAGGACGAAGCAGAGATACGGCTGATCGTGCGCGTGGGGCGGCAGGCGCTCACCGCGTCGATGACGCTTCTCGGTGAGGATCAGACCTGCAACTTCCTGCTGCGCGATCGATCGTCCGTAGTAGGTGCCCCGCGAAAGTCGCTCTGGCATACATCAGTTAGATGGACGAGGAGGCCGCGGAGTTGCCGCGGTGTGCTGAAATACCAACAGTGCTTCCGGCAGACAAGACTGCCAGCCCTCACGGGCCCAACTTTCCTGCCATGCGTAACCGAACCGTAATTGCGCTGGCAGCGCTGCTGTGCACATCGGCCTGCGGCACGCCGCGCCGTGGCGCCGAGACCAATCCGTTCCCGGCAGGGCTCTGGGATGCGCATACGCACATCACCTACTGGGGCGCGGATGCGCTGGATAGCCTAACGAAGTACGGTGTCGTCGGCGTGCGTGACCTCGGCGGCAACCCGGAGCTGTTGCGCAAATGGCGTGACGCGATCGCGCGTGGTGTGCGGCGCGGGCCGCGCATCTATTACTCCGGGCCGCACATCAACGGACCGCGGCAGGACAGCACGGATCGCTTGATCGTACGAACCGCGGACGACGGGCGGCGCGCCGTGGATTCGCTGGCCAAGCTCGGCGTCGATTTCATCAAGACGCACGTCCAGATACCGCCTGACGCGTACTTCGCGATCTTGCGACAGGCGAAGTTGCGGCATCTCAAAGTCGCGTCGCACACCGGATCCGAAATTCCGGTCTGGCAGGCGGCCGATTCCGGCGCGGCGAGCATCGAGCACATGTCCGACGCAATTTTCCCGAGCCCCATGTACGCCGGTTACGTGAAGAACCTTCGTGAAGCAGCGAACTGGTGGCTCTCTCCCGCCGGCGACACGATGATCGCGCACATTGTGCGCACGGGCGTCGCCATCGACCCAACGCTGTATGCGTATGTGCCGTGGATCTCGGAGGGGGCGACCGAGGAAACGCGCAGCTCGCGCCAGCGCGTGTATGAGTTTCACATCGACCTAACGAGGCGCTTTCACAAAGCAGGTGCCACAATCCTCGCCGGCAGTGACTTCGCCGACCGCAACTATGATGTGGACCCAGGTCGAGGTCTGATTCAGGAGATGGCCGAACTCGCCAAGGCTGGGTTATCGCCCGCCGAGGTGAGGGCTGCCGCCTCGACGAACATCATCAACTGGCTGCGTCGGCGACCCTGAAGACAACCGCCGAGGCGTGGGGGTTTCCGCCGCCGCGAGATAGTGAGCGGGCGCAGGCGAGCACGAGTGTTGCTATTTAGCAGCGCCACGGCAATCGCTGTCGTGATTGCGGCCCGAAATTCGCCACAGTGCAACGTCGTAAATGAGTCGTGCGCCTACAGTTCGGCCGATCACGCTTGGCTGGCTGGTCCCAGCCATCAGCGCGCTCATTCTGGCCCTCGTTGTCAGCGTTTTCGGCACAATTGCGTACCGGGCGGTCCGCAGCTCGACGCTGGATGCCGCCGCTGAGCGCCTGACGACCGTCGCTCAGGTCCTGGCGCAGCCGGCGGCTGTGCCGGCGCAGTGGATTAGGGACGGCCAGACTGTCGCGAGGAACTCAGACATCATCGACGTCGTTCGGTCCAACGGGCAACGCGTCAGTGATTCGGCGCGCGCTCGCGTGGCAGGCCTAACGCCTGACACAGGTCAAACGCTCGCCACCGATATACGTGACCTCAGTGGCAATGTGCTCTTCGCCGTCACGAGTACTCTCACTGATAGCCTCGCCCGCGAGGACACAAATGGAAACAGCGTACCAAAAGGTGTGCGTGAAGGTGTCGAAGGCGGCGCTTCCGCGGCGCACTCGCCAGTGCGGCTCAAGCGCGCGTATCCCGATTCAGCAACGTCGAGCGAACTGTATTTGAGTGGCTCGCACGTCGTGATCGAGCGCTCGATTCCGATTCATGACAACGGCGGGCTGGTGGGTCACGTGGTGCAGGTACGTAAGGTGGCCGTCTCGCAGAACGCGCTGCGGCAACTTTTCACGCTCATTGGAAAGGACGCGCAACTTGTCGTTGGCAATCGCGACGGGTCGCTCTGGAGCGATCTGACCAAGGCCGTCGAGCATCCGGCCCCGTCGGCGACGCCAACGACTTATGAGCGCGACGGTCGCCGCTGGCTCAGCGTGACGGGGCCGCTACTGACGGGGCCCTGGCTGATCGGCGTAGAGTTTCCCGAAGACATCGTGCTCGCGCGGGTCTATGCGCTGCGTTGGCGCCTTTTCCTGATCGGCCTCGGTGTCGTCATTCTCGCCGTAATAGTCACGCAGCGACTGAGCCGCCGCCTAACGATGCCACTCCTGCGCCTGACGACGGCCGCCGAGGGCATCGCCGCGGGACAGCGCACGACGCCGCTCATCGAGATGCAACGCTCGGACGAGATCGGCCGCCTCTCGCGCGCCTTCGCCTCCATGGCTGACAGCATCCGCATGTCGCAGGACACGCTCGAAATGGAAATCGGCGACCGCACCCTGGAACTGCAAACGGCACTCACTCAGTTGCGCAACGCGCAGGATGAGCTCGTGCGTCAGGAGAGGCTCGCGACGCTGGGTCATCTATCCGGCAGCATCGCGCACGAGCTTCGAAATCCGTTAGGCGTAATGACGAACGCGCTCTACTACCTGGAGAGCGTGCTCGCCGACGCACCGCCCAAAGTGCGCGATCATCTGGGCAAGCTGCGCAACCAGGTACGTCTTTCCGAGTCGATCATCACGGGGCTCCTGAGCGTGACGCGCACCGGCGCACCACAGCTCAGCACGGTATCGGTTGCGCAGGTCGTCGACGAGCAGCTGACGCGCGTCAGCGTCCCCAGGTCCATCAGAGTCGAGAGCGATATCCCGTCGGATTTGCCCGAGCTACTCGTGGATCCGATTCAAATTGCTCAGATTCTCACGAACATTTTCACCAACGCCATTCAGGCGATGGAGGGCACCGGTGGTGTGTTGAGAGTGCGTGCTCGCGAGATTG
>CBQVAZ010000519.1:0-3223 GCA_967720205.1 uncultured Gemmatimonadaceae bacterium
GCGGAGCGTCCGATGAATTCCGAGCGAGCCACAGGTCCGCCGTCGCGGCAGGATCTGGAGCGGCCGATCAATACGGATAGTCCGGTCGTCGCAGATCGCGAGCCTGGCGATGAAGCGCTGGCAACGGGCAATGGCGCCACGCCTAACGGCGATTTCGCCACGCTGCGTCAGCTCCTCATAGGTCCGGAGCAACGACGCCTCGGCGAGCTGGCCGCGCGTCTCGACGAGATGCACCTAACGCCGACGGAGCTCGCCGAGCTCCTGCCGGAAGCCATCGCGCTGCGCGCGAGCCGCGACCGCGCCCTGGGACGAGCGCTCGCGCCCACGGTCGAGACGGCGCTGCACGAATCGGTGCGACGCAATCCGCGCGAAGTGGCCGCGGCGATCTTCCCCGTCTTGGGTCCCGCAATTCGCAAAGCGATCGCCGAGACGATGGGGGCCTTGGTCAGATCCATCAACAGCGCCGTCGAAAGCAGCCTCTCGATACAGGGTCTCAAGTGGCGTGTTGAGGCGTGGCGCACAGGAGTGCCGTACGCGCAGGTCGTGATCAAGCACGCGCTGGTTTATCGCGTGGAGCAGGTGTTCCTGATTCACGCGGAGAGCGGCCTGCTGCTGAATCACGTGACGGCCGCCGATCTCGACGCACCGAACGCCGACCTCATCTCGGCGATGCTCACGGCGATTCAGGACTTCGTGCATGACTCGTTCAGACCTAACGAGGGCGCCACGCTGCGCACCTTCACCGTGGGCGAGCACACGGTGTATCTCGAAGTGGGCCCCCGCGCGCTGCTCGCCGCCGTGGTTCGCGGCACTCCTCCCGAGTCGCTCACGCTGCGCCTTCAAAGCACGCTCGAGCGCGTCCACCTGGAATGGGCCCAGCAGCTCGTCGACTATCGCGGTGATACGGCCGTATTCGAGCCTGTACGGCCGCTGCTCGAGGAGTGCCTCGAGACTGTGTTGTCGACACAGCGTGATCGTGCGCGCGGTGCACGCGCTTGGCTCCGCTGGGCGGTTCCGCTCGCCGCCGTTGTGGTGCTCGCTTTCGGCCTAACGATGCGCTCTCGACTCAACTGGCAGCGTGCGCTACGCACGCTCGACGCGGAACCGGGCATTGTCCTGGTGGACGCGTCCCGCGGCTGGAGCGGCTGGCGCTTCAACGGTCTCAAGGATCCGCTGGCACGTGATCCGTCGGTAGTACTCGCTGCCGCCGGCTTCTCCCCTCGCTCTATTTCGGGCCGTTGGGATTCATACTTGGCGCTGGACTCCGCGATGATCGCGGCACGCGCCCGGCGATCGCTCGCCATTCCCGCAACAGCAACGATAGATGTGCGCGCCGACACACTCGTGTTAGGCGGCACAGCCGGCGTGGATTGGCTCGCGCAAGTACGAAAGGCGACGATGCCTATCGGTGCGACGACAATCGATGTCTCCGCGGTCACGCCGACACTTCCGCCGGCTATCGACTCGTTGCGCAGCAGCGTCGAACGACAGCTGATCCTGTTCGACGCAGGGTCCTCTCAACTCTCGGCGACCGCGACAACACAACTACGGGGAGTCGCCGTGGCAACTCGGCGGCTCATGGACGCTGTCACGGCGGCTGGCGCCGCGGCTCGCATCGAGTTATTTGGGCGGACAGATCCCACAGGAGCCGACAGCACGAACCGCAGCCTCGCGCAACAGCGCGTCGATCGCGTTTCGCGTTGGCTGTTGTCGTTTGGCGTTCCAGGTGAGATCGTTGCCAGGCGGCCGATCGCGACGGATAGTCCGCTCGACGATAGTGACCCTGCACGACGCGCACGGATCAACCGAAGTGTCGCCTTCAAGATCGAGGTCAACGCTGTGACATCACGTCTCAAATAAGAATGCTGCAAAAAAAGGTCTGCATGGTTGGAGTCTTCGGGACGGGAAAAACCTGTCTCGTGCAGCGCTACGTCCACTCGATTTTTTCCGACAAGTATCTCGGGACCGTTGGCGTGAAGATCGATCGCAAGGAAGTGCAAGCGAGCGGTCAGCCCGTCACGCTGATGTTGTGGGATCTCGAAGGACGGGACAATCACCGCGACATCAGCACGAGCTATCTGCGTGGCGCACACGGCATCATCTATGTCGTTGACGGAACGCGGCGTGAAACCTTCGATCAGATCTCCGAGATTCGCGACATCGTGCGCGGCGAAATCGGTGACGTGCCATCGGTGCTGGCGCTGAACAAGACGGATCTTGTCGACGCATGGCAGCTCGATGCCGCGGCGGAAAAATCGGCGGAAGGCGACAGCTGGCACCTGCTGCGAACCAGCGCGAAGACCGGCCAAGGCGTCGAGTCGGCGTTTCTGTGGCTGGCGGATGCCACCGTGGGGGCCACATGAGCCTAACGGGAACCGAGGCGACGACTTCACCCGTTCGCGTGGACGCCTTCGGCTTGACCGATCGCGGGCGTAAGCGCGAAACCAACGAAGATCACTTTGTGATCGCGAACGTGAACAAGTCGGTTGCTATTCAAGCAACGAGCGTGGCGCGGTCAGCGGTCGCCGGTCGCTTCGGTGTTGAAAGTGCGCATCTGTTCGCCGTGGCCGACGGCGTTGGTGGTCGCGCTGACGGCGATATCGCAAGCGAGCGCACGGTCGCGGCGGTGCTTGAATACTTCAGCAGCGCGGCCGAGTGTTTTCAGGGACTCGATGCGAACGAAGAGCACGAGTTGATCGAGCGGCTCGAGGGGACGGTTCGCAAAGTTCACGGCGCGTTGTTGGAGGAGTACGGCGGGAACCATGCCGCTGTACCGGCGACGACCCTAACGATGGTGCTCCTCGTTTGGCCGAGGGCGTATCTGGTTCACGTAGGTGATAGCCGGGCGTACGTGAGGCGCCGTGGCAGATTCCAAGCGTTGACGCGCGATCAAACGTTCGGGCAATACATGGTGACCGTTGGGGCGTGGACGGACGAGCAGGCGGCGCGCCCGGGTCCCGCGGCCACGCTCTCGAGCGCTGTCGGCGGGTCCGAAATCGTACCGGTGGTCGGATTGGTGGACCTCGAGTTCGGCGACAGCATGGTGTTGTGCACGGATGGACTCACGAAGCACGTGCCTGACGAGCGGATCGGCGAAGTGCTCGCGATGTCCACGGATGCGCGCGAGATGAGTCAGGTGCTGGTCAACGAGGCGCTGGCCGCCGGCGGGAGCGACAACGTCACCGTCGTGGTTGTGCGGACCGACGAAGCCTAACGCGGCAGG
>CBQVAZ010000520.1:0-3210 GCA_967720205.1 uncultured Gemmatimonadaceae bacterium
CGCGTTAGGGATAGGGCTTGTCGCTGTTTTGAAATGGCGGCGGTGGATCTGAAGGCAAAACAAATTGCTTTGAGTGAGCAGTCTTCGGCGCAGAGTCTTCAGAATAGCGTGCTTGCCGCGTTCCCTATTCTGGGGACTCCGAACTGAAGACTGAACACAGAAAGCTATTTGTTTTGCCGCGCGCTACGGAACACGCACGCGCCAAACGCTGAGCCCCAACTCCAGTACGAGCGCGAACAAAGCCACGCCTAACGGCCATCTATAGAGTTCGGCGTATTGCACATATGAGCGTGACTGCACCGGCGTCCGCTCCAGCCGATCGATCTCTTCGGTGATGCGCGTGAGAGCCGCGGCGTCGCGTGCGCGGAAGTAGCGACCGCCAGTCGACTGCGCGACGTCTGTCAGAAGTTCGTCGTCGATCTCAACCGGACGATTCTCGTAGCGCAAGCCGAAAACGCCGCGCCCAACTGGAACCGGCGCCATTCCTTCTGTCCCTACACCAATCGTATAGATGCGAATCCCGAATGCGGCTGCAGCCTGTGCGGCCGTGCGCGGATCGATCGAGCCGCGGTTATTCACGCCGTCTGTCAAAAGGACCATGACGCGGGAGCGGCCCGGTGCATCGCGCAGTCGATTCGCCGCTGTCGCGATCGCCGTCCCGATCGCTGTGCCGTCTTCGAGCTGGCCTGGCTGAAGGTTGTCCAGCGCCGCGAGCACGACTGGATAATCAGTCGTTAGGGGAACCTGCGTGAGCGCTTCGCCGGAGAACGCGACAACGCCGATGCGATCGCTCTGCCGCATGCGCACGAACTCTTTCACTTTCTGGCGAGCGACCTCGAGCCGATTTTGTGGCTGAAAATCTTCGGCCAGCATCGAGCTCGAGATATCGAACGAGATGACGATGTCGATCCCTTCGCTGTTCGAGCGCTGCATACGACCAGGCGCGCGCGGACGCGCGACGGCGACAACGAATCCTGCCAGCGCTACGTTGCGCAGCGTGAACAGTGCACGCGGAATGGATTTGCCCGCGCGCGGCAGGCTCTTTAGGAGACTGACGCGCGAAAAGACAATTCCATCCGGGCGCTCACGACGCATCCGCCACCACCACCAAGCGGGAAGCGCGATGAGCACCAACAGGAGCCAGGGAAACTCGAAGTCGAAACGAATACCAGCCACGCGTTCCATCCTCAGCTACGCGCCTTACGTTAATACCGGCAGTTGGCCCGTAGGATGCAAAAGGGCTCGGGGATAGGGATAGGGGATAAGGGTTAGGCACTCGCCTAATCCACTCGCAACAATTCCACACGCTTTTGTGAACTCTTCGTCTTCCAGAAGAATTGTGTTAGCTGCGGTGGCCTACGCCTGCGTGGGCCTGGCCTTCGGCGTTGTCACTTCCTTCACACTGACCCACTTGATCGCTCCCGTCTGGTCTGTGGGCGGCTTCGCAGGGGCAGCGCTTGCCGCAGCGATCGTGCACTATCTCGTGGCGCGGGCTCTTCAACGCGACATGTCAAGTGAAGGTACGCCGGATCGGCGCTCAACGCCGACCCGGGAACACGCGCTCCTTCTGGAAGCATCGGAAGCGATCCTTCTCGCTGACCGCGATGGCCACATCGAAGCATGCAGCCCGAGCGTCGAGCGGGTCCTCGGCTATGCACCGCAGAGCTTGCGAGGACGTAAAGTCAGCTCACTGATTCACGACGACGACCTGTCTGCGTGGCAGCGGTTTTACTCGGATACGTGCGAGCAACCACAGGTCGCTCCGCGCGGTCGACTGGGCGATGACGTGCGCACGCTGCGCATGCGCACCGCCGAGAGTCGTTGGCTGGCTGTGGAAGTCGTCGCGACCAACCTGCTGGACGACCCCGTGTTGAGCGGCATAGCGATCGCTGTGCGCGACGCAGCGCCGTTGCCGCCAGTGCCGGCACCGACGCGCCTAACGAGCCAGATTCCTGCCCCTCCCGCGCCCGATCGCGAGGCGCAATCCTTGAGCCGCGGTGAGGCGCTGAGGGACCCGCTCACGCAGCTCGCAACTAGAGCGTTGCTGCGCGACCGCGTGCTGCACGCGCTGGTCCGCGCGCACCGTCAGCAGCTGCCGCTCGCGCTTCTCGTGCTCGAGGTCGACGAGTACAGGACAGACGGCGTTCTCGCTCCACTGGACGTATTGCCCGAGTTGGTCCTCTCCACGGCGCAGCGCATAACGAGCACCGTGCGCGACGTCGACTCCGTCGCGCGGCTCGAAGGCGCGCGCTTCGGCATCTTGCTGGAGGACATGGCCGACGAAGGGAACTTCGTGCAAGTCGCCGAGCGGCTGAACAGCGCCTTCGGGTCGCCGCTCAATGTCCGCGGTCGCGATTATCGCGCGAGTCTCTGCATCGGGATCGCTTCAGCGCTCCCCGAGGACGAAGCCGACGACGTCTTGCGCCATGCGGACGTGGCGTTGCGCGCAGCGCGGCGACGCGGTCGCGGCACGTGTGAGCTCTTCGATCATCGAACGCATTCCGCGGCGCTCAAGCACCACGCGCTCGAAGGCGACCTGGCGCGTGCGATCGAACGACAGGAGCTGCAGCTGGTCTTCCAACCAATCGTGATTCTGCGGACTCGGCGCATCGCGGGCGTCGAGGCGCTCTTGCGTTGGCATCACCCCGAGCGCGGTATCATCCCGCCCTCGGCGTTTCTCCCGGTCGCCGAAGAGACGGGTCTGATCGTCCCGTTAGGCCGCTGGGTGCTCAACTCGGCGTGCGCCCAGGCACGCGCCTGGCAGGACGCCATCGGACCGGACCGGTCGCTGACGATCGCGATCAACGTAACCCCACGACAGCTCCTCGCCCCCGGATTCGTGAGCGACGTCGCCGATGCGCTGGAAGAGAGCGGCATCGATCCGCAACGGCTCGTGCTCGAGGTCTCTGAAGGGGCACTGGCGCGCACGGCCGCCGACGCATTAGGCCGCTTGCGCGAAGTTCGCGCCTTAGGTGTGCGCCTGGCGATCGACGACTATGGCATTCGTAGCGCGACGCTGGGAGATCCGGCGGACATCCCGGTCGACATCCTCAAGATCGACCGCACGTTCATCAGCCAGATCACTCGCCGGCCGGAAGATCACGCCGCGACACGTGCCATGATCGCGTTAGGCAAGCTCAAGCGGCTGCGCACGATCGCCGAAGGGATCGAGCGCGAGGAACAGCTCGCCGAGCTACTGCGTTTCCGCTG
>CBQVAZ010000521.1:0-3200 GCA_967720205.1 uncultured Gemmatimonadaceae bacterium
AGCCACTGTCTTGAGCAAGAGCGTCGATGGGCATTCTGACAGCGATGGCACGACATACAGCCCTATCGTCGTCTATCGATACAACGTGAACGATCGGCAATACACATCGAGCAGCGTGCTGCCAACTAAAGAGAGCCGCAGCGGTGGCTGGGCGCGCAACATTGTCGCAGAGTATGAGCCGAATCGGACCTACACGGCGTGGTACAACCCCGCGGACCCTGCGCAAGCATTCTTGCGTCGCTCGCGAAGTATTGTCGCTGCGATTTTCACCGCGATCGGCGCGTTGCTCGTTGTCATCGCTGTGCTCGTGCACAGGCGCGCCCCGCGCTCAACGTGACGCGCACGTCGTAATCGATCAGCCGTTAGGCGGGAGCGACGTCCCACCGAGCCATGGGTGCAGTCCGGTTTCGTCCTGTTCTGGCTGTGACACAGAGCGCAGAGGCAGACGCACGAGCACCTCAGTGCCGCGCCCGAGTCCTTCGCTGCGCACTTCGACCGTACCGTGATGCATCTCCACCAGGCGCTTGACCAAGGTCAATCCGATTCCGAGACCTCCACGCGATCGATCTGTCCAAACGTCGGCCTGCCAGAACTTCTCGAACACTCGTGGAAGCACATCCGGCGCGATCCCGACGCCAGTGTCCTTCACTGTCACAACGGCGTGGGTCCCTCGTCGTTCGGCGATTAGCGAGATCTGGCCCCCTGGATCGGTGTACTTGGACGCGTTGGTAAGGAGATTCGCGAACACCTGGGCAAGCCGCACAGGATCGCCCGTTAGGCTGATCGCTTCATGCCGCGGCGACGTTTTGAGCTCCTGGTGCTTGGACGCAATCAGCGGCAGTGAGATCTCGAGCGCGTTGTTCAAGACCGCGGCGAGTTCGATGGGTTCTTCACGCAACATGAGTTTGTCGCTACTGATTCGCGATATGTCCAGCAGATCGTTGACAAGCCGCTCCATCACGAGCAACTGGCGCGCGATGATATCTCTTGCTTTTTCGCGAGCTTCTTGCGTCGCGTCGCTGTGTGCAATGAGCTCCAGCGCGCTTCTTAGTGGGGCAAGTGGCTCGCGCAGTTCGTGGGATAGTGTTGCGAGGAAGTCAGTCTTGTTGCGATCCGCCACTTGCAGGTCGTTGAGTAAGCGCGCAATCCTCGCTCGCGACGCCTTCTCGCCCGAGACATCGCGAAGAAACCACGCAAACAATCGCGGCTCAGTGCCATCCAGCAGCGTTATTGCCAATTCCGTTATCACCTCGGACCCGTCCCTCCGTCGCACCGGCATCTCCACCCGCGTGTTCAGAATGAGGCCCTCGCCAGTAGTTAGGTGGCGAGTCATTGCTGCCTGTAACTCGTATCTCAAGTGGGCCGGCACGACGAGCTCAGCGATATTCTTACCGACCGCGTCCGACTCGGAGTACCCAAAGAGTGATTCGGCCGCCGGATTGAACTGAATGATCGCTCCGCTTGAGTCGATCATGATGATTGCGTCAAGCGATGCGCGTACCATTGATGCGTTGCGCCTCTCGGAAGCTCGCGCGGCATCGTCGGCTTTCTGCTGGTCCGAGACATCGCTCATGATGAGCGCTGAAACCGATTACGCGGTGTAATTCCGTGCTTGCGCGGCGTCCGCTTGTATGTTGGCGTCAGTCCGGCCCCGCAGTTGAAAGGAGCGCCGTCGTCACGTTAGGCGTCGCGCACCACTGAGTCGTGATTCAGGCGTTGGTTTGACTGGCGTACTCTACTTTTCACGGCGCTCAAGAACCTAAACACGCCCCTCTGTCTCGTCGGTCCGATAGATGACACAAGGCTGTGTTCTGGAAGTCGATGAGCGCGCCACACTGTAGCTGGCACGCCACGTGCTTAACGGGCTCCTTGGGCGGTGTCCCCTCGGAATCGCATCGGAACGACCGATGCCGCACGCCCTTTCGAAAAACAGGAGAGGGCGTAATGCGCGCAGCTGCTGAACAGAAGCAGGCACGGAATCGTCTGCTGGAGCGTCTTCCGAAGGGCGAGTACGAGACGTTGATGAGCGCACAAAAGGATGTCGTCCTAACATCCGGAGAGGAGATCTATCGACAGGATGCTCCGGGCAGTCTGCGTTACGTCTATTTCCCGACCCGCGGGATGGTCTCTCTGACCATTCGTATGGAGGATGGCACAGAGGTCGAAGCGGGTACTATCGGCAATGAAGGACTGGTCGGGCTCCCCGTCGCCTTGGGTCTTGATTTCAGCCCGATCAGGGCGATCACACAGATTTCAGGCGAGGGCCTGCGCATACCAACCAGCGCCTTCTTGAAGGCCATGAGACCGGGTGGAGTGCTAGACAGTCTCGTTAGGCGCTACACCGCGTATTCCTTGCGTTATGCAAACCAGACTGTCGCCTGCAACTTACTGCACTCCGTAGAACAGCGGCTCTGCCGTTGGTTGTTGATGAGTCATGACCGCGTGCTGGGAGACGAGTTCTTGCTGACGCATAGGTTCCTTGGAGAGATGCTTGGTGTTCGCCGGCAGTCAGTTTCGGTCATCGCACGGACGCTCCAGACGGCGGGCCTCATCGCCTACAGCAGAGGCACCATGCGCATTCTCCGACGGGACGCGTTGGAGGCTTCGAGTTGTGAGTGCTACGGCGTCATGACGACGTTCTACGAACGGATCATGGTGACAGAGAATTGATTCTGAGCTCGTCTAGCGTGGCGCGTCGATCCCTCGCTTGATGTGCCACCAATAACGCTCAGGACCAGCAGTCCCGCGCGAAAGTAGCTCCGCTCCTGTCGCCTCATCCATCCACGCCTCTCCGCTCCCGCGCCCGAGCACGACAACCGGAACTGGTCGTCCGCCCTGATACAGCGTGTCGCGCCGCATAACGCGGATCGAGTCCACGCGCGTCGCGAGCGGGTTGTCGCCGTACAATGAACCAACCGGCGCGACGAAGACCGCACCCAGCGCAGGCTTTGCTTTGGCGATGGACGCGAGCACGAACACGCCCGCATAACGCTCACCCGTCGACGGACCGTCGAAGAGCTGTGCCGTCTTTCCCGCCGGAACCACCCACGCCGTCACGCGATCGCTCGTCACGAGCAGCGACGCCGAGTCTGTGTTCGCACGCACCCATTCGATCTCTGTCGCCAGCGAGCCGCGCAGCGTACGCGTGGACTGCTTGGCCGTCTCTCGGCCTGTAGAATCGAACCACGTATCCGCCAACT
>CBQVAZ010000522.1:0-3186 GCA_967720205.1 uncultured Gemmatimonadaceae bacterium
TTGCCGTTAGGTAGAGAGGGCTCTGTGTTCGGCCAGCCATGAGCGCAGCGGAAGGTAGCACCCTATCCTCGAGATCGGTTCAACCTGGTGACAGATACGGGCGCCATTCTTGCGCCCGTGTGTGACCCGACGCACGGTTCGGAACCTCTGAGCGTTCGCACTGTTCAATGCCGAGACTGCCGTCAGGTTCCATCGTCTGCATCGTGCCTCTCCTGAGTGTCCTCATGCTGACAATCAATCGTTCGTTAGCGCCTTGGTTACTCATCGGTTCAGTCGCGTTCGCCTCGTGCGGGAGTGACCCCGACTCGCTCGTCGTGCCAGCACCTGGGCCGGGTGGGGCCGATTCCATTCTCACTGAAACCGTCGCGAAGGGATTCGACACGATCTGGGAGCTGGCCTGGGGGCCGGACAACGCGATCTGGGTGACCGAGCGTCCGGGCACGATCTCACGCGTGAATCCGATGACCGGCGCCAAGACGCCGATCGGCCAGATCAGTGTCACGGAAACCGCGGAGGGCGGACTGTTGGGCATGGCATTCCACCCCGACTTTCCGCAGCAGCCGTTCATCTACCTGATGCATACGTTCACGGCCAGCAACGGCGCCCTGCGCAATCGCCTCGTGCGCATGCGCTACAACGGAAGCTCGTTAGGGACGCCCGAGACGCTCCTGGACAACATCCCGGGTGAACGCAATCATGACGGCTCCCGCATCGCCATCGGGCCCGATCGGCTGATGTACGTCTCCACCGGCGATGCGTCCACCGAGCCACTCGCGCAGGACCGCAATTCGCTCGCGGGCAAGGTGCTGCGCCTAACGCTAGACGGCGCACCAGCACCCGGGAACCCCTTCGGCAACGCCACGTATTCCTACGGACATCGCAACCCTCAAGGCCTGGTCTTCGACCGCACCCGCGGCTTCCTCTATCTCACCGAGCACGGGCCGTCCGACAACGACGAAGTGAATCGCATCGAGATGGGTCGCAACTACGGCTGGCCCACGGTGCGTGGCAAGTGCGATGGCGACGCCGGTTCCAGCGAAATCCCGTTCTGTCAGGCTAACAACGTCGTCGAGCCGCTTGCTAACTGGACGCCGACAATCGCTCCGTCCGGCGCCGACCTGTACACCTCGTCGGCGATCAGAGGCTGGCAGGGGAGCCTTCTCTTCACGAGCCTGGTGGGCCGCGCATTGTATCGCCTAACGCTCTCGTCCGACGGCCGCCGCGTGGAGTCCCAGGAGCGGCTCTTCCACAACACCTTCGGCCGTTTACGCGACGTCCTGGTCGCTCCGGACGGCGCCGTCTACCTTGGCACCAGCAACCGCGACGGCCGCGGCTCGCCGACGTCCGACGACGACCGCATCATCCGTATCCGCGCTCGTTAGGATTCCTCGGCCGCGGGGCCTCCACGTCCTCCGCGTTAAGCGTTGGATCTTGCCGTAAGCTTTTGATCTTACGATCCATGCCTAACGGCTGGCCCGCTCGAGCTTGAGCCTCAATACAGTGAGAGGAAGAGCTCCACTCTCCAGCACAGCCGTGTGGAATGATTTGAGATCGAAGCGCGAGCCATCTTTGCGGCGCCGCTCATCTCGCAAACGCGCGATCTCGAGCGCTCCCATTTTGTACGCCAGCGCCTGCCCGGGCAGATCCACCGAATAGCGCAAAGTCTCCGTGCCAATCTGCGTCGCCGACTCGAGCGAATGCTCGCGCATGAACTCGATCGCGCGCTGTCGCGTCCAGCCGAAATAGTTCATCCCCGTATCCACCACGAGCCTGCATGCAAGGAACATCTCCATCCCAAGTCGCCCGTATCGTTCATACCCGTCCGCATACATCCCGATCTCGCCAGCAAACCGCGAAGCGTACTCGCCCCAACCTTCCGTATAGGCCGTAAACGTTAGGTCGCGACGATACCGCGGCAACGACGGATTCTCGGCGGTTAGGTTGAATTGAAAGTGATGACCGGGAATGAGCTCGTGATAAACGAGCGGTGCTGCCATCAGGAGCGATCGTTCCTCGAGCTTCGACCCATTGTAGTAGTAGTGCCCCATCGAGTCCGTCGCCGTGGGAATCTGGTAGTACCCGTACGTCATCGCCGCTTCGAAGCGCGGATCGAGTCGCCGTACGTCGCCCTGCGCTCGAGGGATGCGCCCGAAAAACTCCGAAACACGCGGCCGGATGCGCGCATCGTACGACATGAGCTTGGCGCCGAATTCCTCCGGCGACTTGGCAAAGAAGCGCGGATCTTTCTTGAGCGTCGCGTCGAACTCGGCTTTGCTCCCCGTGAAGCCTAACGACTTGCGAATCGCCGCCATCTCGCTGTCGATGCGCGCGACCTCTTTGAGCCCGATCTGATGCACCTGTTCCGGTGTGACCTCGAGCGTGGTGTGCAGTCGCACGAGGTAGCGATAAAACTCCTTTCCCTTGGGATACTGCCACTGACCAACACGATCGGGAGCGCCGCGTGCGTAATCCCCATTCAGATATTCGAGCATTCGTCCGAACGCAGATTGCACAGCGCCGTTCATAAGCCTTTGCAGGTCGGCGCTGAATTGCGTGCGCGTCGCCGGTGGCAAAGATTGCAAACGCTCCTCGCCTACCCAGAATGGACTCTGCTGCGCCGGCACGTTGTACGAGCTGAAAACCGCGCGCACTAACGGGAGCTCGTCGCTCGGCAGTCGAATACCGCGGCGCTGTCGTTCGGCGAGGCGCGCCCGAATGCTGTCGAGCCAAGCTGGCAATTCTCCAACGAGCGCGAGATAGCGCGTCGCGTCAGTGGTGTTTGCAAAGCGATACGCGCCAAGGACTCGCTGCACACTCTGCAACGGCGTCGAATACGGCGTCACGTCGCTGAAGCGATGCCAGAAGTACGGCGCCCCCTCGATCGTCGCCTCCAGTTCCCATCTCAGTGCGGAGGCGCTCAGTTGTTCCTCGAGCGTCAGCTTCCTCGCATCGATCTGCTGCAGCCTCGCTTTCAATGCCCGCGCCTGCGCGGCCTCCCGTTCTGTCGCACGCACGGACAGATCGGGTAAGTGCTCGATAGGCAGTCCGTAGCGTTGTCGCGCATCGATGCTCGCTTCGACCTTGTAGCGTTGCGCATCGTCCAGCAGTCTCGCCAACGCACGCGCCGAAGGCGTAGAGTCAGCCTGCTGCAGCAATAGAAGAAGGAGAAGTCGCATAGGTTGCCGT
>CBQVAZ010000523.1:0-3186 GCA_967720205.1 uncultured Gemmatimonadaceae bacterium
TCCGTGGCCTCAACAAGGCCAACCCTGTGCTGCTGATGATCCACGGCGGTCCAGGTAGTCCCGTGATGGCGATGAGTTGGGCTTTTCAGAAACCATGGGAGGATTTCTTCACCGTGGTTCAGTGGGATCAGCGGGGAATGGGGAAGAACTTCACCAGCACAGACACAACAGCTGTTGGTCCGACGATGTCGACGGACCGCCTAGCGCAAGATGCGGAGGAAGTCGTGGCCTACCTTCGCAAGAAGCTCAACAAAGACAAGGTCGTCGTGCTCGGATTCTCCTTTGGCACGAGTATAGGTACGCGACTCGCCGCAGCGCGCCCCGAGTGGCTGCATGCCTACGTTGGCGTTGGCCAATCGGCTCCCAACGGTGAGCGCTATCTGTATGAGCGCGTCGTCGCCGTCGCCACGGCACGCAATGACACGGCGGCGCTGCGCGAGCTGCGCGCGATGGCGCCGTATCCGCCGCCTAACGGCTTCGATCTGCAAAAGGCGCTGCTGGCGCGGAAGTACGCGCGCATGTACGACGGTGGCTGGTATGGCAAACGCGATTTCAATCTCTACTTCTCGCTCCCCGACTGGGGCCAGGAGTACACGCAGGCTGACGCCGATGCATATCTGCCGGCGCTCAAGTGGGCGGAGCAGGCCGTCATGGGCGCCGGCAGGCAGCCAGGCCCCAAGCCAACGGGGCGCCAAGGCATTTACAGCGTCCCCGTGATCCTCATGATGGGTCGCTATGACCTGCACACGCCGTACGAGGCGGCGCGCGTCTGGTTCGATCGAATCACTGCCCCTAACAAGAAGTTCATCACCTTCGAGCGCAGCTCGCACTACCCGATGTTCGAGGAGCCGGGCCGCTTTCTCGCAACTCTATTGACTGAGGTGCTGCCGCTGACTGGTGAAGCGGCGACGTTCACACGGTTGCCATAACGCAGGTGCGCCCGATTCGGCGTTGCGCAGTTCGCCTCGCGCTGTTCATCACGTCGCTGACTACGATCGCGCCCACGAGCACCGCTCAAGCGCCGGATTCTGCGCGCGCGCCCGCGTCGGTGCAGTCCGAGAAGTCACCAGGTGTGGCGTGGCTTCTGAGTTTCCTGATCGTGGGTGGCGGTCAAGCATACAACGGCCAGTGGGGCAAAGCAGTTGCCTTCTTCGGCGGGGCGATCGTGGGCGGTGCGATCGCCAGCGGCGGATTCCAAGCCGATAGAGGAGACGGTGGTCATCCCATTGGCGGAGTGCTGTGGCTTGGCTCGTGGATATGGTCGCAAATCGACGCCCCAATTACGGCGTCAGCGATCAACCGAAAACGTCGCGGGCTGTCGCAGCTCGATTTCCGGCCGCAGGTCCAGGCCCTAACGCGTGGGCCGACCGCTTTGGCGTACGGACCCACGTGGGGAATCGTGGTCGTGAGCCTTCGATTCTAGCGAGCTGACTGCTCGAGGGGCCTAACGAGCCAGCGCACGTTCTTGAAGAAGTCCTTTGGTCCGTGCGCGTAAGTCCACGCGAGTCCGTACGGATTCGACTCGGTCTTGGGAACGCTGAGCACGACCTCCACGACCGGCCAGCTGCGTGTGAGCGCGAACGTCGAGTCCACCGGTATCATGAAACGCTGCGGAGCGCGTCCCACCAATTCTCCCCGATGCAGCACGGTGTCGATAATAGCGGCGGGGCTTTTGCGCACGATGCTCCAGGATTGCTCACCCAGTGCGAGGCCGACTGTAACCGAGTCGATCCTAACGCCGGTCGTGTCGCCCTCGCGAAGGTTGACTTGCAGCATGAGCTTCGTCGTTAGGACCACGACGCTGTCCATGTAAACGTCAATGAACGCCGTCGTGGCCGGCGCAACGCTCCAATTATCAGTCAACTGTCCCGCGCTCAAGGGAATGCGCGCCAGACGAATCGAGCGTCGGAAGACCTCGGCCATGTAGAGCGGCCGGCAGCTTTCCGCCGTTCGCTTGAGCCGCCGGAGCACCGAGTCGACTGACACTGTTTGATGCACGACGAGACAATTGCCGACGCGGTCTTCGAGGCGCAGGTCGTAGCGTCCCGAGTAGAAGGGATCCTGGCGCGAGCCAATGGAGTCGAGCGGCTCGAGTCGTGCAGTCGCAACGACCTGCGAGCTGCTTGTTAGGCGGGTTACGCCGATGACTTCCTCCGGCTCGCCTTCGATCGGAATTCTGAGATCGAGCTCGCACGAGTCCAACACAAAGGCGCTGAGCCTGCGTGCGCGCTCTTCGAGTCGCTTCCACACCTCCGACTCTGCCTGTCGGATTCCAGCACGAGGGGCGCCTTGCTGCGCCGCGATCGTCGCCGGCGTATGCAGGAGGGCCAACGCGGCGACCAATCGCAGGCTGAGCGAAACTCGGGCGAGGGATAGTGAGCGTGACTGCACGTCTATGAGACGATCGAGCCGCCCAAAACTGCACGCATGTGACGGATAGCTGACGGAGCCGCCTGATAATGCCGGTCTGAATCCACCCTCCTCGCCGCTGCCAATAACCCAAGCGTTGGGTTATGTTGTAGCTCGAGCGCTTCGCATCGTCGAGTCGCATCAAGAGTTTTTGGTGCTCACGTGGAGGAGGTTGCATGGATAAGCGCACGTGGAGCCCGCTGACGGATGCTGAGATCTTCGCGCAGATCCCGGCCGCGCGCGCTCGAGCGCGGCAGGCTTCGCGTACCGAGCCGCGCGCGCGTGCGGCGAAGTACGACCGTAAGTCCGGTCTGGTCGTGATCCAACTGACGAGCGGCGCGTATTTTGGGTTTCCTGCGCGAGCGCACCGTTGGCTACGTACCGCCACAGACGATGACCTAACGAACGTCGAGGTGACTCCCGGTGGGGACGGACTGCGCTGGGACTCGATCGACGCAGACCTGAGCGTGCCGGCCCTCATCCAGAATTCTTTCGGTAGCAAGACGTGGATGCGCGAGCTGGGCCGCGCTGGTGGACGCTCGCGCAGCGCAGCCAAAGCCCGAGCAGCACGTGCTAACGGCAGAAAGGGCGGTCGGCCCCGTAAGAGCTCGGCGAGATCTTGAGGAGCTAGTTTGAGCGCGCGGGTCGCACCTAACGAGCCGCGGATGGCGCTCTCCTTGCTACGTCATGTCACAACTGCTTAGAGCCGAGGCCGTGAGCACCGACCGGCAGGGACTGGCTCGAATGGCCCGTTGAATGCAGCGAGAAGGCCACGAT